>JBOHCW010000360.1:0-8905 GCA_050725375.1 Actinocrinis sp.
GCGCGCGGCGCTGCTCGTATTGACGGACCGGTGCACAGTCGGATGTTCGCACTGCTCTGTCAACGCACAGGCCGACTCTGCCCGCGTGACCGACTTCGCACTGCTTGAGGACCTGGTGGACGGACTAGGCGCCGAGCCCTCGTTCAAGGCGATCGCCGTAACCGGCGGCGAGCCGTTCTCCGAGGCACGGGCGCTGTCGTACGTCGCCGAACGGATCAACGAGTCCGACAAGCAGCTGATCCTCTACACGAGCGGGGTATGGGCCAACCCTGCGCGGCGGCCGGATTGGGTGCGGCAAGTCCTGGGGCGCACGTCGTGTGTCGTTCTCGGCGTCGATGCGTATCACGCGGAGCGGATGCCTGAGGGGCGACTGGTCACCGCGATCGAGGCCGTCGTCGAGGCCGGCGCGTGGTTGGTCGTGCAGGTAATCAGTGGCGGTGACGGTAACCGTGACGGTGACGCGCGGGAGCGGGACTGCGCCGAGGCACTGCTCGCTCGCGCGCTTGGGCCGAACTGGCCGTCGTACGCCGAGGTCAACGTGGTGCGGGCGCTGCCGTACGGTCGCGGCGCAGACGTTTTCCCGGACCGCGCGGCGGCGCCGCTGGCGGGCCGCGAGCTGGGGCGATGCGCGCTCGTCGGCAGTCCGACGGTGCGGTTCGACGGGACGGTGACAGCGTGCTGCGACGAGCGGGTGCTGGCCGGCGCCGGACCGTCCGGGCTGCGTCGCCGGGTGCGTAGCCGCCCGCAGTTCGCCTCGGCGCTGGCGCAACTGCGCGAGGATCCGTATTTCCGCGTGCTCGGCCGATTCGGGGCGGACGCGCTGACCCGCCTGCCTCTGTTCGCCGACCTCGCGCAGTCACCGTTTCGGCAGGTGTGCGGGCTGTGTTGGCGCGCCGTCGAGCGAGTTGACGGCGCCGCGCCCGATCCGATGCTGCTCGCGCTTTCCGGAGCCGTCTCATGACCGGCGCGGGGGCACGGCTGCGCGTGAAACTCACGGTCGCGCGTCCGCGTCTCGCGGCGGCGGAGCGTGCGTTGTGGACGAGTCCGGATCCGGCACGCGAGTACGTCGCGTACCTCGTGACCATGGAAGCCGTCGTGCGCGCGAGCGTGCCGCTGCTTGAGGCGGCCCTCGCGCGCTGCTCGCGGCTTGCGCCGCGCGACGCGGTCGCGGTACAGCTCAGCGCCTATCTTCGTCGGCACAGCGACGAGGAGCGCGGGCACGATGTCTGGCTTCGCGAGGACTTGGCCGCGATCGACGGCTTGGACAGTACAGACGGCGCGGACGGTACGGAGAACGCGGCGAACCTCGCGGGCCGCGTGCCGGCCAGGATGCCGGACGCGGCGGTCGCCCGGCTGGTCGGCGCGCAGTATTACTGGCTGCTGCATCACCATCCCGCGTGCCTGCTCGGGTACGTCGCGGCCCTCGAATGGCATCCGGCACCGCCCGGCACCGCCGCGCGACTCGTCGCGCGCACCGGTCTGCCCGCGGGCGCGTTCCGTACGCTCGCGCATCATTCGGACATCGATCCAGGTCACGGCGCCGAACTCGAGGCGCTGCTCGACTCGCTGCCGCTCAGCGGCGCGCTCGAAGCGGCGATCGGAGTCAGCGCCCTGCACACGGTCGAGGCGGCCGCGCTGTTGTTCGAGCGGATCGCGAGCGGCGGCGAGCAGCTCGCCGCCATCGGGCCGGGGGCGCGCGATGAGTGCTGAAGACGCGCAGCGCGGCGACGCCCTGTCCATGCTCGTCGACGCCGGGTTCCGGTTCGACGGGCTCACCGACGAGCAGCGCGAGGTGGTACGCGGGCTGTCCGCGGACGAGGTCGAGATCCTGGTCGCGATCGGGCGGCGGATCACGGACACCTGCGTGGACGCCGAAGTGGTCGCACACGCGGAGATCGCCGGTGGACTCCTCTTCTGAGCCGGGCGCCGGGCGCGCCCTCACCATGCGGTCGGACGCACCGGAGCCCGACCCGTCCACCACGCTCGCGCCGCGCGCCGCCGCGCACCGCACGACGCGGCGGATCGTCACCGTCCTGTTCTGCGACATGGCCGAATCGACGGCGTTGAGCGAGCGGCTCGATCCGGAGGCCCTTCGCATCCTGATGCTGCGCTACTACGCACTGGCCCGGGAGAACCTGGAACGGCACGGCGGCACGGTCGAGAAGTTCATCGGCGATGCTGTCGTCGCGGTGTTCGGCGTGCCCCGGGTGCGTGAGGACGACGCGCTGCGTGCGGCGCGGGCCGCGCTGTCGCTGCGTGACGCGGTGGCCGGGCTTAACGCGGACCTCGCGGCGAGCCTCGGCGTGCGGGTGTCCCTGCGGATCGGCATCAACACCGGCGAGGTCGCGATCTCGGACGACGACGGCGACTCGGCGCGGACGGGAAACGTGCTGACCACCGGCGAGGTCGTCAACGTGGCGGCGCGGCTGCAGGAGCACGCCGGGCACGACGGCGTCCTACTCGGCGACGCGACGCGCGGCCTGCTCGGGCGGCTGGCCGAGGTCGAGCCGGTCGCGGCGCTCACGCTGCGCGGGACGAGCCGGCCGACGCGTTCCTGGCGGCTGCTCGGCATGGCGGCCGGCGGCGCGGCGCCGCGGCACGCGTCAGTGTTCGTCGACCGGTCGAGCGAACTGGACTCGCTGCGCTCGGTCCTCGCGGCGGTGCGGCTGGACGGCGCCGGGCGCGTGGTGCGGCTGCTCGGCGAGCCGGGCATCGGCAAATCGCGGCTGGCCCACGAGTTCGCCGAGGTGGCACGCGCGGCCGGCGCGCTGGTGGCGGTCGGCGAATGCCGGCCGTGGGGCGTGGCGGGTTCGCTGGCGGCGCTCGGCGAGGCGATCGGGCCGCTCGTGTCAGGGATCGATGACAGTGCGGACGGCGACGTCGGCGAGGCGGTCGCGCTGCTGCGTAACAGCCTGCTGCGAGACGGGGCGGTCGGCACGAGTCCGCGCGAGACGTACTGGGCCGCGAGCGTGGTGATCGGCGAGGCCGCGCGCACGCGTCCACTCGTGCTGATCCTGGACGACCTGCAGTGGGCGAAGGCGCCGATGTTCGACGCGCTGGCCTTCCTGTCCGAGCGGATCGGGAACGCTCCGGTCGTCGTGCTCTGCGTCGCGCGCACCGACCCGCTCGACACCGGTCCCGGCTGGGACGCGTGGCCGCGCGCCGCCGCGCTGACGCTGGCGCCGCTCGGGCCGGGCGACTCCGCGCGGCTGATGGCCGAGCTGGTCGGCACCTCGGCGCACGCCGAGACGGCCGGGCTGGACCTGGTCGAGCGGGCCGAGGGCAATCCGCTGTTCCTGGAGCAGTTGGCCCAGATGGTCGTGGAGAACTGGTCCCGCGACGCCGGGGATCCCGGATCCGCGGCCACGGCGTCCGGCGGCGCGAACCCGCCTTCGGGCGCTGCGATGGCGCTGCCGCTCACGATCGCGGCCGTGCTCGCGGCCCGGCTGGAGCGGTTGGAACCGGCCGAGCGCCGACTGGTCGAGTACGCGTCCGTCCTGGGCCGCGACTTCACGCGCGCCGAACTGCGCGCGGTCACCGGTCCGGGCGACGACCCCGCGTCGACTGCTCTCGATACGCCTGCCCTCGCTGCGACTGATGCCGATTCAGCCGTGTTCGATTCACTCGTCCGGCGGCGCCTGTTCCAGCCGAGCGTGGACCGCGACACGGCCGCGGCCGGGTACCGCATCACCAGCGCGCTGCTGGTCGAGATCGCGTACGGCGGCATGCCGCGCCTGCTGCGCGCCGAATCGCACGAGCGGTACGCGCGCTGGACAGCGCAGGCCAACGGCACGGCCGACCTGGTCGGCACCCACCTCGAACGGGCCTGGACCCATCGCGCCGCGCTCGAACCGTTCGCCGAGACCTCGCACGAGCTACGCCGCGAGGCCGCGCGGTGGCTGAGCACGGCCGGGGCCGCCGCGCTGCGCCACGGCGACCTGCATCGCGCCGATGACCTGCTACGACGCGCCGCCGCGCTGTGCCCGGCCGGCGAGCCGGGGCACGTGGTGACCGCCGTGCGGCTCGCCGAGACGCGGCTGCTGACGGGCTCCGCGCCGCACTGGCCGCGGCAGGCCCGCGCGCTGCTGGCCGAGGCGGAGGCGGCCGGCGAAGCCGTCCCGGCCGCGCACCTGCGGCTGCTGCTCGCCTACACCGACTCCTCCGGCGATCAGTTCTCCGCGTCGCTGCGCGCTGCCGAGGACGCGCTGCCGGTCTTCGAGGCGGCCGGCGACCAGCTCGGGCTGGCGCGCGCCCGGCTGCGGATCGGGCAGGCCGGGCAGTCCGAGGGCCGGTACGCGGACTGCGGCCGCTCGCTGCTGCGGGCGGTGCGGCACGCCGAGCAGGCCGATTCAGAACTCGAACTCGCCACCGCGCTCGGCGGGCTGGCGCTGTCGCAGTGGATGGGCCCGGTATCGGTCGCGACGGGCGTCCGGCGGTGCCGCGACCTGCTCACCCGCTATGGCGGCGGCCGGCGCGCGGTGCGCGCGACCGTGAACTGTTCGCTGGCCGTCCTACTCGCGATGGACGGCGAGTTCGCCGAGGCCGACGCGCTGCTGGGCGAGGCGCTGCGGATCGTCACGGACATGGGCCACGCGTACGCCGTCGCCGCGCTCCCGCTGTTCCAGGCCGCGATCGCGGTCCTGGCCGACGACACCGGCCGCGCGGTGCGGCTGCTGCGTGAGGCGGCTCCGGCGTGTGCGGCGCTCGGCGACCGGCAGCTGGCGTCCTCGGCCTATCGGGACCTGGCCCGCGTGCTGCTGGAACTCGGGCGACTGAACGAGGCGTCGCAGGCTGCTGATTCGGCCGCGCACGCCGCGGAACCGTCGGCGGCGTCGAACGCCGACCTGCGCGGGATCGACGCGCGGATCGCAGCCGTGCGCGGCGAGGTGCACGGCGCGCGGCTCTCGGCCGACGGCGCGGTCACGGCGGCCTGGACCACCGACTCGCCGGCCTGCCGCGCGACCGCGCTGCTGGACCTGGCGCACACCGAGTTCACGCTCGGCGACGAGGCGGCGGCCCTCGGCGCCGCCGAGCGCTCGCGCCGCCTGTACGCCGCGAAGGGCCACCTGCCGGGCGTCGGCTGGGCGCTCGCGCTGGTGGAGCGGATCGGCGGCGAGGACCTGTGACGGCGCCGACCGCGAACGCGCCGGCCGCGGCCGCCTCGAGCGGCCAGCGCTCCCCCGCGCTGGTCTGGAAGCTGACCGGCCAGGCGCCGAGCATCCCGGTGGACTGGACCGCCCCGGTCAGCCCGCAGTGGGCCTGGGGCGGCGCGACCGGCCGCGGGGTCAGGGTGCTGATCATCGACAGCGGCGTGGAGGCCGGGCATCCGGACGTGGGCGAGATCCAGGGCTCGCACGCGGTCGTGCGCGACAAGGACGGGGTGTGCCAGGTCGTCGCCGAGCAGCCGCGCGACACTTACGGGCACGGCACGGCGTGCGCCGGGGTGGTCCGGTCGATCGCGCCGCAGTGCGAGATCCACAGTGTCAGGGCGCTGACGGGCGGTTACACCGGCACCACCGACGCGCTGCTCGAAGCGCTGCGCTGGGCCGTCGAGCAGGACTTCCACGTGATCAACATGAGCCTGTCCACGACCCGCCGCCAGGTGCAGGAGGCGCTGCGCGAGCTGGCCGACGAGGCGTACTTCCGCGGCACGGTGATCGTGGCCTCGGCGCACAACCAGCCGCTGGAGAGCTTCCCGTGGCGCTTCTCCTCGGTCGTCTCGGTGGGCAGCCACGCCGAGCCGGACCGCGATCTGATCCTGTACAACCCGGCGCCGCCGGTGGAGTTCTTCGCGCACGGCCAGGACGTGGACGTGGCGTGGTCCGGCGGCAAGCGGATCCAGGCGACCGGCAACAGCTTCGCCGCGCCGCACGTGGCGGGGCGGTGCGCGCTGCTGCTCAGCCGCCATCCGGACCTGACCCCGTTCCAGGTCAAGTGCGTGCTGTACCTCACCGCGGCCAACACCCGCGACCCCAGGCAGGAGGCAGGACGATGAGCTCGCAGGACGCCCTGGTGGCGGCCGTCTCGGCGACGGTGGCCGACTCGGAGCAGGACCACCGGCAGCTGCTGCAGTCGGTGGTGGACGTGGCGCGCGCGATTCTGGACGCCCGGGCCGGCTCGATCATGCTGCTGGACCCGGCGACGGACGAGCTGGTGTTCGAGGCGGTCTCCGGCGAGGGCGAGCAGGTGCTGGTGGGCCGGAGGTTCCCGGCCTCGCGCGGCATAGCAGGGTTCGTACTCACCTCGGGCGAGCCGCTGATCGTGGACGACACCGGCAGCAGCGCGCTGTTCGCCTCCGACATCGCCGAGTCGACCGCGTACGTGCCCGGCAACCTGATGGCCGTGCCGCTGCTGTACCGCGATGAGGTGCTCGGCGTGCTGGAGGTGCTGGACCGCAGTGCGGACCGGCACCGCCCGCTCGGCGACATGGACCTGCTCGGCATGTTCGCCCGGCACGCCGCCGCCGCGCTCGCGGTGATCCAGCACAGCCGCGAGGCCTGGCGCGTGCTCAACTCCGGCGGCGAGGACTACGCGGACCTGGTCGCGGTGATCCGCACCCTCGACACCGTGGCCAACGGCCGGCGCGACGCGGGGCTGCGCCTGCTCGGCTCGCTGCGCGATCTGCTGGCCGGCTCACATTGAACCGGTCGAACCGCTGGGAGGCGGGCTCGTGAATCCGAATTCGGGACCTGACGCACCATCGGGCTCGGCCGCGCCGTCGGGTTCGGGCGCCGGGTCGGACTCGGGCGCCGCCACGGAACTGGTCGCCCTGCGCAAGGTCTACCGCGCCGCGCACGGCGAGGTCACCGCCGTGGACGGCATCTCGCTGCGGGTCGAGGCCGGCACGACGATGGGCCTGCTCGGCCCGAACGGCGCCGGCAAGACCACCACCGTCGGCATGCTCACGACGCGGGTCAAGCCGACGTCGGGCCACGCGACGGTGGCCGGGATCGACGTGGCGCGCGACCCGGTGGGCGTGCGGCGCAGGATCGGCGTCGTACCGCAGTACAACACGCTGGACCGGCAGCTGACGGTAGCGGAGAACCTGGAGTTCCGGGGCCGCTACACCGGCCTGCCGGTGCGCGAGGCGCGCCGGCGCGCGACCGGGCTGCTGGAGTTGTTCCACCTCGAAGCGCAGGCGGACGCGCAGGTCCAGAAGCTGTCCGGCGGCCAGGCGCAGCGGGTGATGATCGCCCGCGCGCTGCTGCACAGTCCGCAGATCCTCTTCCTGGACGAGCCCACCTCCGGCCTGGACCCGCAGACGCGGGTGAACCTGTGGGAAGCGCTCAGGCAGCTGAGCGCGGCGGGCCACACCGTGATCCTCACGACGCACTACCTGGAGGAGGCCGAGATCCTTTGCGACCGGGTGGCGATCGTCGACCACGGCAGGCTGCTGGCCTGCGACACGCCGGAGCGGCTGAAGGAGCGCAGCGGCGGCGAGAGCGTGGTCGCGGTCCGCTACGACGGTCCGGCCGGCCGCGCGCTCGCGGCCCTCGACGGCGCCGAGGTCGTGGCGCACTCGGCGCTGATGGTCACGACCGCGTCCGGCCGTGCGCTGGAGGTCGACGGCGACCGGCTGATCGGCCGCACCCGTGAGCCCGAGCTGCTGTTGTCGATGCTGGTCAGGGCGGGTTTCGACGCCGGACTCGCGGTACGCGACGCGCACGTGACACGACCGAGCCTGGAGACCGTGTTCCTGAGCCTGACCGGACGGGAGTACCGCGAATGAGCACCCTGACCGTAGCCGCGGCCGCGCCGCCGAGCGAACCACGTGCCCTGACGTATCTGCACGCGTTCGGCGCGCTGTTCGCCCGTGACATCCGAGTCCTGCGACGCGGCCTGCGCCCGTTCGTGCTGCGCACCGTCACGCAGCCGCTGCTGTTCGTGTTCGTATTCGCGTTCGTGCTGCCGCGGATCGGCCAGTCCGGCGGGGGTTCGCCCGGTTTCTCCACGGTGCTGGTCCCCGGTCTGGTCGCGTCGGGCCTGGTGCTCCAGGGCATCCTCGCGGTCACCGCGCCGCTGGTGATGGAACTGTCGTACACCCGCGAGATCGAGGACCGCGCGATGGCGCCGATCCCGGCGTGGGCGCTGGGTCTGGAGAAGATCGTGGCCGGCGCCGCGCAGGCGCTGGTCGCGGCCGTGGTCGTCTTCCCGTGTGTACTGCTGGTGCACGCGAAGGGCCAGGCGCCCTCGGTCGACTATCGGCGCTGGGCGCTGCTCATCGTGGTGCTGCTCGCGTCGTGCCTGTTCACGGCCGCGTTCGGCCTGTGGATCGGCACGGTGATGGAACCGACCCGGCTGACCTCGCTGTTCGCGGTCGTGATGGTGCCGATCACGATGCTCGGCTGCGTCTACTACCCCTGGTCCGCGCTGCACTCGGTGCGCTGGCTCCAGATCGTCGTACTGGCCAACCCGATGGTCTACGTGAGTGAGGGCCTGCGCGCCGCGCTCACCCCGAATCTGCCGCACCTGCCGCTGTGGGTGGTGATCCCGGTCCTGCTCGGCGGCGCGCTCGCGGCGGGCGCGTGGTCGTTGCGGCTGTTCGCCAAGCGGCTCGTCGACTGAAGGGGCAGGCGTGTTCGAGAACGGAGACTTTCTCAGGGACCTGCTGGCCGGCGCGCCCGAAGCCGCCGGCCCGCGGGCCGGCGAGGACCCCGGCACGTTCGTCGGCCGCGCGGACGAGTTGTCCTGGCTGGGCGCCCTGCCCGGCGGCGTACGCGCGGTCACGCTCGTCGGCGGGCCGGGTATGGGCAAGACCCGCCTGGCCCGCGAGTACGCGGCACGTCACTCGGCGAACTACCCCGGCGGCGTCCAGTTCGTCGACCTGACGCGGGCGACAACCGTCGAGTCGCTGCACCGCGCACTGTCCGACGCGATCTCGCCGTGGATCGCCGCGTCCCTGGAA
>JBOHCW010000361.1:0-2237 GCA_050725375.1 Actinocrinis sp.
CGGCGCCGGTGTCCCGGCGGAAGAGCTGGTCGGCGGCGAGGAATACGAAGCCGGCGCCGAGGGCCGCGCCGATCGCGGCGGGCGCGCGGTCGGGGATCAGCCGGTAGGCGAGGACCGCGGCGGCCAGGCCGACCGCCGCGACCAGCGCGACGGTGCGGCGGGTGTGCGGCGTGCCGACGGACCGCGTCCAGCCGATGGCCAGTCCGATCTGGCTCAGTCCGATCACCACGGCGAGCACGGGCGTCGCGGCTATCGCGCCGATCGCGGTGACGACAGCAAGTCCGGCGGCTCCAAAGGCGCCCTGCCCGGCGGAGAACGAAGCTGCGGCGGTCGCGCCCTTGGAGGTTGCGGACGCTTCGGACCCGCGATCGCGTGCGTCATCGGACTCGTATGCGGGCTCGAAATCCCGGTCCGGTGCGCGGCGGGACTCAGGTCCGAAATCGGGGGCGTAATCGGGCGGATAGCCCGGTTCAGCGGCTTCGAAGTCGGATTCGAAGTCGGAGGTGGGTTCGATACGGCCGGTCTCGGTGTACTGCTCGTATTCCTCGACGTACCGGTCGCCGTATTGCCCGGTCCGGTAGTGCTCTTCGGTGTACTGGTACTCACTGGCGGCCTCACGGCCGCGCTGTTCGGTGCTGTTCTGGTCATTGCCGTATTGCTCGGCTGCGTACTGGTCAGGCGCGTACTGGTCAGAGGCGTACTGGTCGCCGGGGTGCACCTGCCCGGCGTACGGCGCATCAGGGTACTGAGCTGCGGGGTGCTCACGCTGCTGCGCCTCGCGCCACGCCTGCTGGTCCCAGCCGAGCCCCGACTGCTCCCACTGCGGATCGGGCTGCCGCGGCGGATACGGCTGCCGCCGATTCGGGCCAGACCGCATGTCCGCGTCGGGCTCGGATCGCTGCGACGCCTTGCGGCGGCGGCCGCGACCCGCCGACGAGGCGGACGACCCGGCGGGATCCTGCTCCTCGTGCTCGTTTCCGTAGGTCATGTCCGGCGGCTCATCCGCCCGCGAACGGAGGCAGGACCTCGACCACGGCGCCGGGAGCGAGGCGCACGGTCGCGAAGTCGCGCTTGCCGACCTGCGTGCCGTTCACCAGGAACGAGCAGCGCCGCAGCACCGTGGCCAGCCGGTCGCCGTCGGCACCGCGCTCGGCCACCGCCGTCGAGAGCGCAGCGTCGAGGGTGGCAGCGCGGGTCTGCTCCTCGGGCATGCCCGCGGCCTCACGCGCGGCGGCCCAGTAACGCAAGGTCGCCGTGCCTGTCGCTTGCACCGGGTCCTCTCCCTCCCAAAGACGCTTTACACCAGACCACACGGTACCCGCGCGCGCCCCGCCTTCACACAAATCCTCGACAAGAGTCGCCAGTGAGCTGCCCTATGCCTGGACGATGCCTGACCGCACCGCCGTCGTGGCGCTGCGGGGATACGTGCGCGATAACGAAGCGAGAAAGGCTCGTCACCCTACAGACATGCCCCGTCCATGTCGGCTATCCTGCGACCAGAGGATCCGGGCGACGAGGCCACTGGATCCTTTGTGTTTTTAACGGACACGTTACACACGCCTCACTGGCCGACACGGCGGTGCGGGCGCCGGCTCGGAGAGTGAGCGAATGCGGACGTAAGCGGCGGTCCCTCCCGTCGTGGCGGCCCACCCGCCCAACACCGACGTCCGGCACCGTGCGGCACGGCGGAAGGAGCTTCACCCTCATGGCCACTGTCCTCCTGTTGACCAACGCCTTAGCTCCTTCGGCGGAAGTACTCCCCGCGCTCGGCCTTCTCCTGCACACCGTCCGGGTCGCCCCGGCGGAAGCCTCCGCCCTGATGGACACCGCACCGGCCGACGTGCTGCTCGTCGACGGCCGCCGCGAACTGCCGGCGACCCGCTCGCTGTGCCGGGTGCTGCGCACCACCGGCCTGGACTGCCCGATGCTGCTGATCACCACCGAGGGCGGGCTCGCCGCGGTGACCGCCGAGTGGGGCACGGACGACGTGCTGCTCGACACCGCCGGCCCGGCCGAGGTCGAGGCGCGCATCCGCCTCGCCGTCGGCCGGCTCGCCGCCGCCTCGGGCGCCGAGGACCTGCCGCTGGAGATCCGCAACGGCGACCTGACCATCGACGAGGCGACCTACACCGCGCGGCTGCGCAACCGCGTGCTCGACCTGACCTTCAAGGAGTTCGAGCTGCTCAAGTACCTCGCGCAGCACCCGGGCCGGGTGTTCACCCGAGCCCAGCTGCTGC
>JBOHCW010000362.1:0-5305 GCA_050725375.1 Actinocrinis sp.
GGCCTGTCGGACGTTGTGGCTGCGTGTGTGGTCGCTGTGTTTGGGACTTGGCTCGCCACCGGACTCGCGATATGACCGTGACGTCAGTTCGTGGTCGGCGGATGTGAGGGCTCGTTGTCCGTTTCAAACGGACATCTGGGACTGTGTGTTGTCTGTGTGGGGTGGACAGCGGCGCCTGCTCTGGCCTGTCGGATGTTGCGGCTGCCTGTGTGGTCGCTGCGTTTGGGACTCGACTCGCCACCGGACTGGCGATACGACCGCGACTCCAGACCCGGCTCGACAGATATCAGAGCCCGTTGTCCGTCTCAAACGGACAATCGGACGTGGGCGGACGACTGCTCACGTTGTGGCGCAGAGTATTGCGTTCGGCGTTCGGCGTTCGGCGTGCTGTGCTCTGCGTGCTGTGCTCTGTGTACAGGCTGCCGACCGGTTTGTTGTGGGTCGCGCGGCTCTCGGCCGTCACTCGACGGTGAGATGTTGAAGGCGGGATCGGCTGCGCGGGCGGATGCGTCAGCTGGTCGGCGGTCGCCTCGGGGCCGACGGCGTGAGTGAGGGGTCTGATGGTCTTCAACATCTCGGGGCGGTCTGCCGGTCGCCGGCCGCGCTATTACGTCTACATCTCACGGGCCAAACTGGACGTGTTGATGCCACAGCTGCCGACGTGGCACCTGCCCTCCGTGCGAGTGAAGATCGAGACCAAGATCATGAAGTCGACCCTGGCCGCGGAGTGGCCCGTCGACGCGGCGGAGCCGGGGTTGGTCGCCAAGGCCGGGATCGTCGGCAACTACCTGGAGCGGCGGCCGGAGTGGGTGGGGACGGTGAAGGCACCCCGCTCCTACATCAAGGGCGCCGGGTCGCTGCGTTACCAAATCGTGCGCACCGGGGCGGTTCCGCTGGTCGTCTTCAGCGGGAACGTCGACGGCGTCGAACTCGCGCTGGTGGGTTTTGAGGGCTTCCTCGTCGGAGCCGCGTGCGAGGTGGCGGCTAGCCACAGCATCGAGAAGTTCATTCAGGGGTACGTCGGTGGCGGCCGCCGGCCGGCGCGTGAAGCCGGTGGTGCGGGCGACGGTGTGGTCGATCGGCAGGGCGCGGCTGGGCCGGTGGTGCCTGGGTCTGACTCTGGACCGGCACCCGCGGATGCCTGGCGGCCGGATTGTTTCGGCCTGGAGTTCCTCGCCGTGCCGCTGTACCGCTGTAATGGGATGCTGGTCGCGACGCCGCTGTACGTCGCACTGGCCCATCAGTCGGACTCGGAAGGGTGGTCCGGGGCGTCGAACCGCGCCGCCGAGGGCGGCGGTCCCGTGATGACCGACCTGGTCGCGGGTTAGCCCAAAGGGTTTTACCGGCGGGCGTTGCTGCGCGACACGCTCACGGGGCGGTCAGCGGTCGCGGACGGCGTCCAGAGCCAGTAGAGCCACGTGCAGGGACAGGCACGACTCCACGGAGTCGAGGTCCACGCCTAGGACACGCTCGATGCGGTGCAGGCGCTCGTAGAAGCTGGGGCGCGAGAGGTGGGCCGCGTCCGCCGCCGCCGACTTGTTTCGGCCCTGGTCCAGGTAGACGGCCAGCATGGTGACAAGATTCGTGCCGCGTTCGGTGTCGTAGGCGAGCAAGGGGCCCAACTCGCGCTCGACATAGGTTTGCAGCCTCGCGTCGTCGCGCAGGAGGTGAAGCAGACCTCTTAGACGGACGTCCACCAGGCGGTGGTACGGCGGGCCTCCCACTTGGCGGACGGCCGCGTCGGCGACCTGTACCGCTTCCATCAGGGACCTTCTGGCATCGCGGACCGCGCCAACGCTCGTCCCCACCGCGATCGCGAACTCGCCGCCGTCGGGACCGGCCAGTTTGCGCACGGTACCGGCGAAGGTGCTCAGTGCCTGGTCCTCGCGGTCCTGGGGTCCCAGGGCCAGCAGCAGGCCGACCGAGTGTTCGTCGACGGCGCCGATCAGGGCGTTGAGGCGCTTTTCGCGGACGGCCGCCGCCGCCTGGTCCGTCAGCTCCCGCAGTCTCGACTGTATCTCGATCGTGGCGCCCTGGATCGACGAGGTCTGCGACGTGCCTCTCAGCCTGAGCACGACGCCGACCAGGCGTCTACCGTCCAGCGACACGCCGATCGCCCTGGCCCTGAGCGCCACCTCGGCGGCGGAGTGGTCGTGGTTGAGGATCGCGGTCAGCAGGGTGCGATGGGTCTGGCGCTCCAGGGACTCGCGGTCGCGCTGCATCAGCCGGTTGAGGGCGAGGGTCGCGGCGCCGCGCTCGGCGAGCATGGTGAGCCTCGTCGGCGCCGGGGCGGGGACGCCGTCGCAGACGATCACGAGCCGGCCCCAGTCCTGGCCGCGCGCGCCGACCACCGTGGTGAGCCAGCCAGAACGCTCGTCGTACGCGGTGCGGGAGGTCGAGCGCACCGCACGGGAGCGGCCCTCCCAGCCGTCGAGCAGCGCCTCGTCGGAGCTGCCGGTCGCGTCGTACACCAGCACCTGGTGCGCCAGGTTCTCCAGGACCACGGGGTGCTCGGCCATCTTCGCGATCTGGCGCACCACCTCGGACGGCTCGGCGCCCTCGACGGCCAGCTCGGTAAAGGTTTGATGAACCTCCTCCGAGGCACGCAGCTCGGCCAGCTGGATGTCGATGATCCGGGCGTGCACGGCCTCCGTGATCGTGACGAAACGCGTGTCGCGGCCCAGCGTGATCACCGGCAGGCGGTGCTTCTCCGCCGCCAGCAGCAGCGCCTTCGGCGGGGCCGTCGGGTAGCGGCGGCCCAGCTCGACGACCAGTCCCGCGGCGCCCAGGCCGGCCAGGTCGGCGACGAAGCGGGCCAGCGCCTCGCGCTCGTCCGGCCACGCGATGGCCGTGGACAGCACCAACTCGCCGCCGCGCAGGATCTCGCGCACGTCGATCAGCTCGGTGACATGCACCCAGCGCACCCGGCGGTCCAGTCCGGCGGCGCCGGCGACCACGCGCGGATTGCCCTGCTTCACCGCGTCGAGCGCGAGAACCTCCGCCACGGTCGGGAAACCGGGGTGGATCGGCGTCTCATCGGGCATCGGGTGGCCTTCGCTTCGGTCCTGGATTCCGGATAGGGCGTGCGGGTTCGTTAACCCACCTGTAACGCCGGTATCGGACACAGTGTCTGGTCCCGGCCGCTTCGTGATGCACTCTGACACCTGGACGCGGCCGAGGCAAGGGGTCGAAGGTGAGCGGGGCCGGTTACGGATTCATCGAGATTCCGTCGCCGGAACGGATTCGTCCTACGGAATCCCTTGTCCGAGGGGCGACAGTCTGTCACGATCCTCGTTCACGGCCCCCCTCGGCGACGGACCGGCACCGGCCCGGCGAGGCGGCCGGGTACGAATCAGGGCACCGAGACGGACCGCGCAGTAAAGCAGCACACGTCAGACCGACGCACGGCCCGGGAGCGTTCTCGTGCACCAGTACATCGGCGGCGGGCTCGCCAAGGCCCGCGGCGGTGAGACCCAGGCGGTCCTCGACCCGGCCACCGGGCGCACCGTCGTGCTCGCCGACCTGGCCGCTCCCGCAGACGTCGACGCCGCGGTGGGCGCCGCGCGCGCGGCCTTTCCGGGCTGGTCACGGTCCACCCCGGCCGAGCGCTCCGCCGCGCTGAACCGGCTCGCCGCGCTGCTGGACGAGCGGGCCGCGCACTTCGCCCGGGTCGAGTCCGCGCAGACCGGCAAGCCGATCAGGCTCTCGTCCGGGTTCGACGTGCCGGGCACCGTTGACAACGTGGCGTTCTTCGCGGGCGCGGCGCGGCACCTTGAAGGCAGGGCACAGGGCGAGTACTCCGCCGACCACGTCTCCTCGATCCGCCGCGAGCCGGTCGGCGTGGTCGGCTCGATCGCGCCGTGGAACTACCCGCTGCAGATGGCCGGCTGGAAGATCCTGCCCGCGATCGCGGCCGGCAACACGATCGTGCTCAAGCCCGCCGAGACCACCCCGCTGACCGCGCTGCTGTTCGCGCAGGCCTGTACGGACGCGGGGATTCCGGACGGCGTGGTCAACGTGGTGACCGGCACGGGGCCGGTCGCGGGCGAGGCGCTGGTCACCCACCCTGACGTCGACATGGTCTCGTTCACCGGCTCGACCCCGGTCGGCAAGCGGATCGCGCAGCTGGCTTCACAGACCGTCAAGCGCGTCCACCTGGAACTGGGCGGCAAGGCCCCCTTCGTCGTGTTCGACGACGCCGACCTGGACGCCGCCGTGCACGGCGCGGTCGCCGGATCGCTGATCAACGCCGGACAGGACTGCACGGCGGCGACGCGCGCGTACGTGCACAGGTCGCTGTTCGACTCCTTCGTCGCCGGGGTGGCGCAGCTGTTCGCCGGGGTGCGGGTGGGCGACCCCTTCGATCA
Organism: Actinocrinis sp.; assembly: GCA_050725375.1. Classification (GTDB taxonomy): domain Bacteria; phylum Actinomycetota; class Actinomycetes; order Streptomycetales; family Catenulisporaceae; genus Actinocrinis. The sequence goes on from JBOHCW010000362.1 coordinate 4,368, forward strand.
GGACACGGACATGGGTCCGCTCAGCTCGTACCGCCATCGCGACGCGGTGGCCGGGTACGTCGAACGGGCACGGGGCCACGGGGCGAAGATCGTCGTCGGCGGCGAACGGCCGCCCGAACTGCGCGGGACGCCCTGGGAGGCCGGTGCGTACTACCGGCCGACCCTGGTGACCGGCGCGGATCAGGACTCGGAGATCGTGCGGCGCGAGGTCTTCGGGCCCGTGCTGGCGGTCCTGCCGTTCGACACCGACGACGAGGCGATCCGACTGGCCGGCGACACCCCGTACGGCCTGGCCGCCTCCGCGTGGACCAAGGACCTGGTCCGCGCGCACCGCGCCGGCCGCGAAATCGCGGCGGGCTGCGTCTGGATCAACGACCACATCCCCATCGTCAGCGAGATGCCGCACGGCGGTTACCGGCAGTCCGGCTACGGCAAGGACATGTCGGTCTACTCCCTGGAGGAGTACACGCAGGTCAAGCATGTGATGCACGACCTCACCGGCGTGGCGCGCAAAGGCTGGCACCGCACCGTCTTCACCGATTCAGCACCGTCCGCCGGGCCGACAGCCCCCGGCGGACACGACTGACACGACTGACACCGCCGAACCATCCGACACCAATAGACGCAGACACACCGCTAGACGCAGACACGACGACAGACGCGGGCACCGCGGCTCAGCGCGGTCCGGACGGGGTCGGCTCCGTGCGGCGTCGCGCCCACGTCTCCAGCAGGAAGGCCATTCCACGATGTCCGAGGCCGCACGCTCCGCCCGATCCGGCAACCCGCCGTCCGCCGAGGCCGCCGACTCAGCCTACGAACAGGCTCGCCTGCTCGCCCGCGCCGCACAGGCCGGCGCCGCCCGCCGCACCAGCGCCACCTACCGGCAGTCGGTGGCGATGTCCCGCCGCTCCCTGCTGCGCACCACCGCGCTCGGCGGC
>JBOHCW010000363.1:0-10976 GCA_050725375.1 Actinocrinis sp.
GACGCGAAGAGCAGCCTGGTCCAGCTGCGCGGCCGCTGGGTCGAGGTGGACCGCGAGCGGCTGGCGGCCGGGCTCAGGGCGCTCGGCGCGCGGCGCGGCGGCGCGATGCGGGCCGGGGACTTCCTGCGCACCGCGATGTTCGGGCTCGACGACAGCGGGCTGCCGCTGGAGCAGGTCGAGGCGCGCGGCTGGCTCGGCGATCTGCTGTCCGGCGCGGCCGAGCAGCGTTGCGAGCCGATCACCGCGCCGCCCGGCCTGAACGCGACGCTGCGGCCGTACCAGGAGCGCGGCGTCGGCTGGCTGGCGTTCATGGAACGCCTCGGCCTCGGCGCGGTGCTGGCCGACTCGATGGGCCTGGGCAAGACGATCCAGGTGCTGGCCCTGCTGGAGCTGGAGCGCGCGCGGCTGGAGGACGCGGACGCGCAGGGCGCCGGCCCGGCGCGCCGGCCGACGCTGCTGGTCTGTCCGATGTCCTTGGTCGCGAACTGGCAGCGCGAGGCCGAGCGCTTCACGCCGAAGCTCGAACTGCACGTGCACCACGGCGCCGAGCGCCTGTCCGGCGGGCAGTTCCGCGCCGCGGTCGCCGACGCGCACCTGGTCGTCACGACGTACGGCCTCGCCTTGCGCGACAAGGACGAACTGGCCGCCGTGGACTGGCACCGGATCGTGGTCGACGAGGCGCAGGCGATCAAGAACGCGGGCACGAAGCAGGCCCGCGCCGTGCGCGCCCTTTCCGCGCCGCACCGCGTCGCGCTGACCGGGACGCCGGTGGAGAACCGGCTGGCCGACCTGTGGTCGATCCTGGAGTTCGCCAACCCCGGACTGCTCGGCACCGCCGAGTCGTTCAAGACCCGCTTCGCCCGGCCGATCGAGCGCGACGGCGACGAGCGCGCGGCCGAGCGGCTGCGCCGGGCCACCGGGGCGTTCGTGCTGCGCCGGGAGAAGACCGACCCGGCGATCATCAGCGACCTGCCGGAGAAGGTCGAGATGAAGGTGGTCTGCAACCTGACCAAGGAGCAGGCCTCGCTGTACCAGGCCACCGTGGACGAGCTGCTGCGCGAGATCGAGCAGGCCGACGGCGTCGCGCGCCGCGGGCTGGTGCTGGCGATGCTCACCCGGCTCAAGCAGATCTGCAACCATCCGGCGCACTTCCTCAAGGACGGCTCGCGGCTGCCCGGCCGCTCCGGCAAGCTGGCGCGGGTCGAGGAGATCTGCGACGAGGTCCTGTCGGCCGGCGAGCGGGCGCTGCTGTTCACGCAGTACGCCGAGTTCGGCGGGCTGTTGCGCGGGCACCTGGCCGAGCGGTTCGGCCGCGAGGTGGCGTTCCTGTACGGCGGGGTGCCGCGCGCCGCGCGCGACGAGATGGTGCGCCGCTTCGAGCAGCCGGACGGTCCGCCGCTGTTCGTGCTCTCGCTCAAAGCCGGGGGAGTGGGGCTGAACCTGACCGCGGCCAACCACGTCATCCACGTGGACCGCTGGTGGAACCCGGCGGTGGAGAACCAGGCGACCGACCGGGCCTTCCGGATCGGGCAGCAGCGCGACGTGCAGGTGCGCAAGCTGATGTGCGCCGGGACGCTGGAGGAGCGGATCGACCGGATCATCGAGGAGAAACAGGACCTGGCCGAACGGATCGTGGGTACCGGCGAGGGCTGGCTGACGGAGCTGTCGGTCGCCGAGCTGCGCGATGTGATCATGCTGGCCGCGGACGCGGTCGTCGAGTGAGCGGCGGACGAGAGGGCGTGCGGGAGAGGTGACGGAACGGATGTCGGGGAACGACGGCATGGATCAGGACACGTATCCGGCCGCCGGAGCGCGCCGCGCGGCCGGCATCTCGGCCCGCGCGCAGCGCGGCGGTCCCGGGGACGGCGACTGGTGGTCGCGGCGGTTCATCGCGGTGGTCGAGGGGTTCGGGCACGGCGCGCGGATCACCCGCGGCCGCTCGTACGCGCGTGCCGGCAACGTGCTCGACGTGTCTATCCGGCGCGGCGAGGTGGCCGCGAGCGTGCAGGGCACGCGGGACAAGCCGTACAGCGTGACGCTGCGGATCGACGTTTACTCGGCCGAGCAGTGGGCGCGCGTCGAGCGCGAGCTGCTGGAGAGCGCCGGATACGTCACGGCGCTGCTCGACGGCCGGATGCCCGAGCGGATCGACCGGACCTTCGCCGCCGCCGGGCTGACGCTGTTCCCGGTGCGCCGCGAGTTCCGCAGCGACTGCACGTGCCCTGATTGGGAGAATCCGTGCAAGCACGTCGCGGCGACCTGTTACATGCTGGCCGAGCACTTCGACCGCGACCCGTTCCTGCTGCTGACCTGGCGCGGGCGCGATCGCGCGACCCTGATGCGCCGGCTTGAGGCGCTGCGCGACGACGAGGCCTGGCAGGAGACCGAGGACGAGCCGCCGGACGAGCCGCTGGCCGCGCTCACCGAGCCGGACGCGTTCTGGCGCTCGGCCGGCGAGCTGCCCGAACCGCTCGCGCCGAAGCCGGACGCGCCGGCCGGGGCGATCCTGGACCGGCTCGGCCCGGTCGGGCGCGAACTGCGCGGCCGGGATCTGCGCGACCTGCTTCGCCCCGCGTACAAGGCGATGCGCGGCGGCCAGGGGTAAGGGGTAAGGGGTAAGGGCGATCGCTCCAAGAGTGCTGAGATGCTACTGATATCGGTGTCAATCGCCTGACGCTGCGCGATCACCTCGCCGCGCACGGTTGTCGGCCGGTCCGGTCCGGCGCTAGCCTCGAATGCGGGTCCTGCGACGTCCGCCGGGGCCCGGTCGACCCGAGGGGACCCAAGCGCCGTGTCCGAGACCCCGACCGATCCGGCCGCGAGCGCGAGCGAGCCGCCGCCGTACTTCCCCTTCCCGACCGACCCGCTCAGCGGCGTCGCCCCGATGCTCGCCGAGCGCCGCGCGACCTGCCCGTTCGGCCGGGTCCGGTTGGCCAGCGGCCATGACGCCGTGCTGCTGGTGACGTATAAGGACGTTGCGGCAGCGCTGGCCGACACGCGCCTGTCGCACGACCTGACCGGGCCGCGGGCGCCGCGGTTCACCGCCGACCCGAGCCTGTTCAACGACCCGACCGTGCTGGCGAACAAGGACGGCGAGGACCACCTGCGCATCCGCCGCATCGTCGCCGCCGCCTTCACCCCGCGCCGGATCGAGCGCTGGAAGCCGACCATCGAGAGCGTCGCCGGGCAGCTGCTGGACGCGATGGAGGCGGCCGGGCCGTGCGCGGACCTGGTCGCGGACTACTGTTTCCCGCTGCCGGTGCGGATCATCTGCGCCCTGCTCGGCGTGCCCGAGCGCGACCGTGAGCGGTTCCGCGACTGGTCCAACGCGTTCATCTCCGGCGCGAAACTGGCCGAGATCGACCGGCTCGCACTGATCGGCGAGTTCGCGCAGTACGCGGCGGCGCTGATCGCCGAGCGGCGCGAGCGGCCCGGCGAGGACCTGATCGACGACCTGATCGCCGCGCGCGACGGCGCGGACCGGCTCTCCGAGCCGGAGCTGCTCAGCCTGCTGCTGGGGCTGATCGCGGCCGGCAACGAGACCACCTCGAACGCGCTCAGCCGCGGCCTGCTCACGCTGCTGAGCGGCGACGGCGCGCTGTGGCGGCAGATCGTGGCCGACCCGGAACTGATCCCGGCGGCCGTAGACGAACTGCTGCGCTTCAACCCGCTCGGCCCGAGCGGCATGATGCGCCTGGCCGTGCAGGACGTCGAACTGCCCTCCGGCACGATCCGCGCCGGGGAACCGGTGATGCTGGCGAACGTGTCGGCGTCCCGGGACGACGAGGCATACCAGGACGCTGACACGGTTCGCTTCGACCGGGACGCGCCGGCGCAGATCGTGTTCGGCGGCGGCCCGCACTACTGCCTCGGCGCGCACCTGGCCAAGGCCGAGCTGCGGATCGGGCTCGGCGCCCTCGCCCGCCGGCTGCCCGGCCTGAGGCCGACCGCCGACCCGGGCACGCTGGAGTTCACCGGCGGCGAGATTCTCAGCTCCCTGGTATCACTGCCCGTCGCCTGGTAGCCGAAGGGAGCGAGGCGAGAAGGGGTGGAACGGCGCCGGCGGCTCTGGGATCTGGTGCGGGGTTCCGGAGCCGCCGGGTAACACGCTGTTCGAGCACGTAGCTACGAACCATGGCTACGAACACTGAGTGGGGGCGCCGGTCACGCGCGGCAGAGGATCTCCCCGTGCAGCAGCGACAGCCAGCCGTCCGGGTTCGCGCCCCAGGCGAGCCAGCCCTGTGACAGTTCTTCCAACTGCTCCTCGTTGGCCAGCCCGCGGGCGACGGCGCCGCGGGCGAAGTCCGACTTCTGTACGCGGTCGGCCCACACCTGTCCCCACCACGGACGGAACTGGTCGTCCGCGTAACACCACGTGGACGAGGACGGCGTGACAGTCTCGAACCCTGCGGCGTGCGCCCAGGCGAACAGGTAGCGGCCCGCGTCCGGTTCGCCGCCGTTCGCGCGCGCCAGGTCCACGTACAGACGTTGCCACGCATCCAGCGCGGCTGATGCGGGATACCAGACGAAGCCGCTGTAGTCCCCGTCTCGCGCCGCGACGATGCCGCCGGGCTTGCACACGCGCCGCATCTCGCGCAGCGCGCGCACGGGATCGGTGACGTGCTGCAGCACCTGGTGCGCGTGCACCACGTCGAAGGTGTCGTCCTCGAAGTCCAGCGCGTGCACGTCGGCCGTGCGGAATTCGATCTGGCCGCCGACCCCGGCCTCGGCCGCGTACGCGGCGGCCTGCTCCAGGATCGCCGGCGCGTTGTCCACCGCGACGACCCGGCCCGGCGCGACCAGCGCGGCCAGGTCCGCCGTGATGGTGCCGGGCCCGCAGCCGACGTCGAGCAGGGTCATCGCGGGCCGCAGGTGCGGCAGCAGGTAGGCCGCCGAGTTCTGCGCGGTGCGCCAGGTGTGTGAGCGCAGCACGGACTCGTGGTGGCCGTGCGTGTAGGTGGCGTCCTCGCCGCTCATCGGTTCGCTCCTCGTTCGTTCACGACAGAGTCTTTCGGCAGGCTCTTTCGGCAGAAGGCTCTTCCGGCTTCCGGCCGGAGGGTTTTCCGGCCGGGCGGCCCGGGTGCCCAGCTGTCGCGACCCTATCAACTTGTCTCACTCATCGATCAAATACGTACCGAGATATGAGACGTGATGGCGAACCAGAACGTCGGGGTGCGCCGCGTTCGCCATAAGGCGGGTCAGTCGGATAGGAAGTACGATGGCGATCGAACCTGAAGGGAGCTGCGTCGTGGACGCAATGCAGAGGGAAACGGCCGGTGACGGAGCCGAGCGTCCGGCCGGGGTGGTGGACAGCCCGCAGAGCTGGGTCGCCGACCACATCAAGGAGTACGTCGAGTCCGACGGCGCGCAGGGGCACGAGTGGAAGCCCGGCGTGCCGAGCCTGCTGCTGACCGTGAAGGGCCGAAAGTCCGGCGTGTTGCGCCGCACCGCGCTGATCTACCGGCGCGTCGGCGCGAACTACGTGATCGTCGCGTCCAAGGGCGGCAACGAGAAACACCCGCAGTGGTACCTGAACCTGCTGGCGAATCCGGACGCCGAGATCCAGGTCGCCGCCGAGAAGATGCACGTGCACGCCCACGCGGCCGAGGGCGACGAGTACGCGCGGCTGTGGGACGCGATGGCCGAGGTGTGGCCGGACTACAACGTGTACAAGACCAGGACCGACCGGCAGATCCCGGTAATCGTCCTGGAGCCGGCCGGCTGACGGCGTAACCACGAAGGCTGACTCACGCCGGACGACGGCGCCGGGGGGCCGGTTTCAGGTTCGCAGCACGATGGCATCGACGCATGTCGCCACGGTGCGACTGTGACACGGTGAATGTCACAGTGTGCTGCGATCCCGGAACCGGCCCGCGCGTCAGCCCTTGACGCAGATCAGCTGGCGCAGTTCGGCCACGGTCTCGACCAGGTCGGTCTGGGCCCGCATGACCTGCTCGATCGGCTTGTACGCGCCGGGGATCTCGTCGATCACCCCGGCGTCCTTTCGGCACTCGACGCCCGCGGTCTGCGCGGCCAGGTCCCGCTCGGTAAACGTGGCCTTGGCCTTCGAGCGGCTCATCCGGCGGCCCGCGCCGTGCGAGGCGGAGTTGAACGCCGCCGTGTTGCCCAGGCCGCGCACGATGTACGAGCGGGTGCCCATCGAGCCGGGGATGATCCCGTACTCGCCGGACCCGGCCCGGATCGCGCCCTTGCGGGTGACCAGCAGCTGCACGCCGTTGTAGGTCTCCTCGGCCACGTAGTTGTGGTGGCACGAGATGACCTGGTCGAACGTCGGCCGCGCGGCCTTCAGCTCCCGGCGGATGACGGCCTGGAACAGCGCCATCATCACGGCGCGGTTCAGCCGCGCGTACTCCTGCGCGCAGCATACTGTTAGAAGTATCCTTATTTCATGACGGATGACTTGGTGCAACGGGCTAACAGGCTCGATCTTTCGGGGATGAACTTCGCTGGACTGGCGCGCCTTTCCTTCGAACTGGACGACCCGGAGGAGTCTCGTACGCCCAACGGCGAGGAGGACGCCGAAGGTGGCGACACGCCGAAGAAGGCTTTCCGGCTTCTGACCGGACGCGATATCAAGAGCCGCGAACAGCAGGAGCAGGACGGGCGTAGGTTCGTTGTAGCCCATGGTGGCAACTACATCCACACCTACGACGAGCCGGACACTTCAGCTTGGAAGCGGAAGCGAGTACGTCTGCCGGATGGTCGAGTGGTCTACCGCGTCATCCGGCCCGTGTTCGACCAGGCTCTTAACGACTTGCGGCGCGGCATCGGTCCGAACGGCATGCGGCTTGACGGTCTGATCGTGTACGACATCGACCGTTTGACGCGCGACAACCGTGACCTTGAGGACGCCATCGATACGGTGACCAAGTTTCACCGGCCGATCCTGGACTTCACCGGAACCCTTGATCTGCTCACGGAGAACGGGCGCATGGTCGCGCGGATGTTGGTCGCCTCCGCCTCCAAGCAGTCAGCCGACACGTCGCGGCGTGTCAAGCGCAAGCATCAAGCGATGCAACAGGCTGGTATCCCCTCCGGAGGGACGCGCCCGTTCGGCTGGAACGAGGACAAGCGCACGCTTCACCCGACCGAGTCTCGCGAGGTCCGCAGCGCTGTGCGGCGAATCCTGTCCGGCGCGTCGGTCGGCAACATCGTTAGCGACTGGAACCGGCGCGGCCTTCTGACCACGCGCGGCAATCGTTGGCAGCGTCAGTCAGTGATCGATGTCTTGCGCAATCCCCGTATGTGCGGATACCGCATGCAGGCAGTGCACGACATCGACCCGGAGACGGGCTCGGACAACGTGCGTGTGGAGGTTGTCTACGACGAGCACGGTCAACCGGTTGTCGGACAGTGGGAGCCAATGATCACCGTTGCCGAATGGGACGCCCTGCGAGAGATCATCGGAGCAGCACCTCAGCGAGGCGACGGCCACAACGCCCGAAAGTACCTCCTCACGGGAACGCTGCGATGCGGCAAGTGCGACGCCCCTCTACGGGGCACCAAGGCGCAGCCGTCCGCGCGCAAGCCCGAGGGGTACTTCTTCTATACGTGCCCGGCGACGAACAGTGGCCGGGGATGCGGCGGAATCAAGATCGACGGTCCGCCGACCGACGCCGTGATGGTCAAGTACGTGATTGCCCGTTACGAGCAAGACGCCGCTGAACGCGAAGCCGTCCAGGCCCCGCAGGAGTGGGACAAGGAAGATCAACTCGTCATGGTCCGCGAGAACATCGCAGCGGCAAAGGCAGCGCGGCGCGCGAACAAGATCACCGCCGAGCGCTATTACGCCGACTTGGCCGAGTATGACGCCGAGGAGAAGGCACTCCTACGCGAGCGCAATGGCTTTCTACGTCGAGCCTACGCCGCCCACGACGAGCCCGTGAATCTCCGCGATGACTGGGAGAACAACCGGCTGTCGCTCTCGGAGCAGCGCTCTTACATCGAGAAAGTCCTCAGCGCCGCGATCGTCAAGCCCGCCGACGGCCGCCGCAACGTCCCCGTGCGTGAACGCCTAGACCCCGTTCCGCGCCCACGTCAGCAGTAAGACGAGAAGCACGTGAGGCCCGCGCCATCTTTCCGATGGTTACGGGCCTCACGTGCGGTGTAGTCACAACTTGATATCGCGGGCCGCCCCGAGTCAGCCGGCCGCCGCCGCTGATCTCAGCCGCGCTTACCCACCCGCCCACCCTTGCCGGAGCGTCGCGCTCGACCCACTCCCGCGCCCCGGCTCACCACCCGTTGACAACCGGTCGGGAACAGCCCTCTTCTTTGACCGCCGCTGATCTGGCACCTGATAGCCAAGAATTGCATTGATCTCGCGCCACTCTTCGTCGGACCACCGAGGAGCTTTGCGCGCCTGTTCCCGCGCCCACGCCCAGTCCAGGTCATCTTCCTTTGCGGCGCTCAATCGGCATCATCCCGGTACTGCGGCTCATGCTCCAGCGCAAACGCCAGCGCCTCACGACCCTGCGCCTCCTCAGCCCTGATGCGCGGCAGCTCCCACCGCGCCTGCTCACGATTGAACGCGACCTGTTCACGCACCTGCCGCGCGAACGCCGCCTCCACATCGGACAGGCCCGAACCGGAGAACACCCAGTCCCGATCCGCCACCGCGCCATCCGGCAACGGCACGTGATGCGCAGAATGCTCGGCCGCGAAATCCGCCCGTACCCGCCGCAACTCGCCCAGAGTGGTCGAATACACGCGCGAACGGGTCGAGAAGTGCCCGCCGAACCCGCACTGATGCGCCCACAATCGCAACTTCAAACCCTGATACTCCCGCAGGCCACCCAACCGCCACGCGGTGGATATCAGCTTCCGCGCATGCTCCGGGACCGGGAGATCCTCCAGCGGCACCCGCAACCCCGTGCCCCCACACCTCGGGCAGGCGCCCATCAACCCCGAGCCCTTGCAATCGCGGCACGTGATCCGGCGATCCAGCGTGCCCACGCACTCGGCCGACTTCGTCGCGTACTTCGCCACATACCCCGCCACCTGATCATCGCTCAGCGCCCCGTCACCACTACCGGCCTCGATCGGATGCACGTCGACCTGAACGCCGAACACCAGCTCCCGCACCCCGCCGCCCTCATCCGCACACTCCAACCGCACCCGCCCAGCCGAGGCACGCAACCCCGCCATGAGCAGCTCAACCGTCGCCCACGCCGCAGGCTCCCCCTCCGGGCCGATCCCACCGTCCAGACGCACCACCGCGTGGAAATGCACCAGACCCCGGCGCTGATACTCCGCCACCTTCGCGAACGACACCCGCACCGAGGACGCGAACTGCCTGCCCGACAAACCGCTGAGATCAGGCAGAGTCACCCGGCGCACGTCGTCGGTGAACCGGTGCCACAGCTTGCCCGCATGCGCGTTCCAGAGCACCGCCCCCACGTAATCGAAGCACTGCGCACACAGCGGCGCCCCGAGCGCCGGATCATCCGCGCCGTGCTGGGCGAAGCACGAGAGATCCACCCCGTGCGGGCACACCTCGCCTCCGCGCCGGACACGACACGACAGCACCCGACCATCCCTCTCAACCCGGGTATGTACGGGACCGAACGATGGAGCGGTCAGCGTCAGGAACACCCGAGGATGATCCTTGACCGTCTCCGGGACACCCTTGCCCCCGACCAACCCCGCCAAGATCACGTGATAGGTGTCGCCCTGATACCACCACGCACACGGCCCGCACCGCGACGCCAACCGGTTCCCGCACGGCACCATCAACCGACCGAACGGCTGATCCGCCGAGGAGAACACCTGGAGCACCTCGCCCGTCACCGGATCGGACACCACCGTGCGGCCGGTCAGATAGATCGGGTTCTGACACCCGCCAACCTGCCCCAGCCGCTCATACCACCGCCGGAAATCCGGATGCCGCATCAGCGCGCTCTGCACCCGGAAGAACTCCTCATCGCCGCGCATCTCGTGCCCTGCCCTCGATTACCTGTAGTACAAGTTGGCCTACATATCGAAGGTAGCACGAGATGTGCTACAAGTAGAGTGACATTTAGGCCAGAGAAGGACGGTGCATGTGATGGACGCTCAGCAAGATGACACCGCACCCGAGAGCACCCCGCTATGGCGCGCGATCGCAGACGTCCTACGCGCTGAGATTCTGGCCGAGCACTACCCACCAGGCACGGCACTACCGGGCGAAGTGGCTATGGCCGCGCGCTACCACACGAGCCGCCCCACCGTCCGGCGCGCCATCTTCGAACTCGCCGGAGAAGGACTACTGTCCGCAGCCCAAGGACGCGGCACCTTCGTCCGCGCCCGCCCCGACCGCCGCCTCATCCTCATCACCGGTACTACGCACATTGACTTGCTCGGCGCACCACACGCTACTGTCGACGCCGGATGGTGGCCCGAAGACCACCCCGATACCGCCACGCACCCCGCTGCCACCGACGCCGTGATCACCCCCGCCACCCGCGACCATGCCGAAGTCCTGCGCATTCGCACAGGGGAACCGATCCTCTACCGGTTCCAATACTGGCGACACCGCCGAACACAGCGCGTCATCGCCCTGACCTCTGTCACCCCTGCCCACCTCATCGGCAACCCTGCACCCGGCCCGATCCACGGCTACACCTACGACGTCCGCACCGCCGCCCAAGCCGATGCCGATGACCACGCCGAATCAGCGCTCTACCACGCCCTCGCCGAACACGGCCCCGTCACCTACACGACAAGTGTCAATGCCCGCATGCCCCGCAGCGAAGAACTAGACAGCCTCGGCACCGAGCCCGCAACCCCCCTGCTAGTCATCCGCCGTACGATGACCGACCCTCACGGCCGTCCCCTCGAAGCCACCACCATCGAAGCACCCGCCGACCGCATCGAGGCACTCACCGCCGACCCCGGCGCCAGTACGCCCGGCGCCATCCTCACGCTTTGACCCCACGTCAGGCGGCCTCTGAAGCCTGACCTCCGCAACATCTCCTTAC
>JBOHCW010000364.1:0-7677 GCA_050725375.1 Actinocrinis sp.
TGGGGCAGCTGGCCGCGCCGGTGGACGTGGAGAACCTGACCTCGCCGCTGCTGGGCTGGCAGGTCGGTGCCGGTACGCCGACCGTCGGGAGCGGGCGGCAGGCGAGCAGCGGGATGCAGGGCTCGTACGAGGTCCAGGTCGCGACGACGGCGCACGGGGTATCCCGGCCTGACGTGTGGGACTCCGGCCGGGTCACCTCGACGCAGAACGCGAACGTGCCCTACGCCGGACCGGCGCTCAGCTCGTCCAGCGGCTACTACTGGCGGGTGCGCACGTGGGACCCGTGGGGCGACGTGTCGCAATGGTCGTCGGTCGGCCACTTCGGCACCGGCCCCGGGCAGAGCTGGCCGGGCGCGACGCCGATCTGGACGACCACGGTGCCGGGCATGTCAGTGGCCGACTTCACGTATACGGGCACGTTCACGATCGGCTCGGTGGCCGCGAGCGTCAACTTCCGCGAGCAGAACACCCAGAACTTCTACATGTGGCAGTTCCGCACCGACGGCACGCTCAAGGAGCACACCGACGTCAACGGGACGTTCACCGTGATCAACACGGCGACCCTGCCGCTGACGCCGGTGGCCGGCACCGGCTACGACTTCAAGATCGTCACGTCCGGCCCGTCGATCACCACGTACATCAAGCCCTCGGCCGACAGCGCCTGGCTGTTCGCCGGAACCGTCATGAACTCGACCTTCGCCGCCGGCGCGCTCGGATTCCGCACCGGCAGCACCGAGTCCTTCACCGCCGACAACCTCGTGCTGACCGACTCCGGCGGCACCGTGCGGTACAGCAACGACTTCTCCAACCCCGCGAACGCCGACTTCAGCGGCTGCGGCGCGATCGTCAACGGCGCGGTGAGCATCGGAGCGAGCAGGAACTGCGCGTACGTCGGCAACGGTTCGACCAGCAACAACTGGGCGTTCCTGCGCGGCGACGTCACGCTGCGCACGCCGCCGATCGCCTGGGCGCACCTGTACGTCGCGGCCTCGTCGACCGCGCCGGCCCGGCAGTTCGTCGCCAAGACCTCGGTCAACGGCACGGTCGTGGGCGTCGGCCCGTCGCGCCCGGTGGGCTCCGAGGTGCGCTACGACGGCTACGACGTGACCTCGCTGCTCAAGCCCGGCGCCGTCAACACCGTCTCAGCGCTCGCCTACACCACCAGCGATCAGCGCTACCAGGCGCAACTGGTGATCGAATACACCGACGGCACGAGGCAGAGCTTCAGCACCGGTCCCGGCTGGAAGGCGCTCAACGGCAGCTTCGCGCTGCCCGACTCAAGCAGCATCGGCACCGGCTACTACGTCGCGCCGAAGGAGAACTTCCAGGCCGCGAAATACCCGTTCGGCTACGACGTCCCCGGCTTCGACGACTCAGCCTGGCCGGCCGCGACCGCGCGCAGCGCGTTCACGAACCTGGTCGCCACCCCGGACGCGAAGGTGCGGGAGGTGCTGCAGACCCCGGCGTCAGTGGTCGAATATTCGCCGGGCGACTACTTCATCGACTACGGCCGCACCTGGCTCGGCGGCCTCTCGCTCGACCTGAACACGCCGGCGAGCCGCACCGTCGACATCCGCTACGGCCAGGTGACGTCGAGCACGAACACCGTCAAGTACGCCACCTCGGCGGGCAACAAGTACGAGGATCTCTGGACCCTGCGCCCCGGCGCGAACCCGTTGGAGACCTGGGGACCGCGCGTCTTCCGTTATGTCAATGTACTGAACGCGCCGACCGGCTTGACGGCCGCGGATTTCAAGGCGGACGCGTACCTCTATCCGTTCGACACCTCGCTGAACCAGTTCGACTCGGCGAACGGCAACCTCAACCAGGTCTGGCAGCTGACGAAGAACACGATCCAGGCGGTCGACCTCAACGGATTCGTCGACTCGTACGAGCGCGAGCGCGGCTTCTACGAGGCGGACGACTACATCCAGATGATGTCCAACCTGTACACCGGGGGCGACGCGACTCTGGGCACGTACTCGACGCTCTACCTGCTGCAGAACCGGACCTGGCCCACCGAGTGGCCGTTCTACGCGATCCTCTCGCTGCACGACACGTACATGGCCACCGGCGACGGCAGCACGATCGCGAACTACTATGTGTCGCTGCAGAGCAAGCTGCCGGACAAGTGGTACGACCCGGTCACGGGCCTGATACACAAGACGACCGGCATCAACGGCTGCACCGGCACCGACTGCGACATCGTCGACTGGCCGGCCGGCGACCGCGACGGCTACGTGTTCAGCCCGTACAACACCGTCATCAACGCTATCTCCTACCGCGCATACGCCGACATGGCCGACATCGCCACGGCGCTGGGCAAGACCGCCGACGCGGCCACGTACAGCGCGAAGGCCGACACCATCAAGACCGCGCTCAACCAGACCATGTGGAACGCGTCGATGGGCGCGTACAGCGACGGCTCGACCGACGGCGCGACCCCGATCGCGCACTGGGCCGTTCAGGCCAGCGCGTTCGCGGTGGCCATGGGCGTCGCAAGCCCCGCACAGGCCGGCGCGGCGGCGACGTACCTCGGCAGTCAGGGCATGGCGTGCAGCGTCTACTGCGCGGACTTCATGCTCCAGGCCGCGTACGACGGCAACAACGCCGCGGTCGGCGACGGCTTCATGACCTCGACCGCGACCAACAGCTGGATGGCCATGATCAACCAGGGCGCCGGCGCCACGATGGAGGCGTGGAACCCGATCGACAAGCCGAACCTCACGTACTCGCACCCGTGGGCGTCGGGACCTGCGTCGGACATTCCGCAGTACATGTTCGGCATCAACCCGACCTCGCCCGGATATAAGACCTTTGACATAAAGCCGCAGGTGGACGCGTCGGTCCCGTGGGCACACATCACCGTGCCCACGGTCCAGGGCGAGGTCGGCGCGGCGTACGACATGGTCGGGGGCCGCACCGACGTAGCCGCCGTTGTGCCGTCGAACAGCACGGCCACCGTGTACGTGCCGGATGCGAAGAGCACTGACACCGTCATCTACATCGACGGCGTCGCAAGGCCGGCCACGCACACCGGCGGCTTCATCGAGGTCGACAACGTAGCTCCCGGCTGCCACGTCTTCACCACCGACCCGCACCGTGCCGCCTACAGCGACTCGCACCTCACCGCGATCTGCCAGCAGGCCGGGTGATGCGGATAGAGTCAGTGACTTGATAACGCTGACAGTCTGACAGTGCCGGGTGGCCCGACGAGGGCTGCCTGGCACTGTCAATTGACCCGCAGCCTCGGCTTCAACGTGCTCGATGACGGGCGCGTCCGATAATCAGCTGACGAATATGGCCCCACGCCGCGGGGCTCGGGGCGCGGGGCCAAGACTCGGAGACGCTGATCATCGCGCCCGTGCTCATCCGCCCAGGGCGTGGACCATGTTCATGATCGCGGTGATCTGGAGCCCGTTCCGGGTCGGGTACGCGCCGTCGCCGGCGCCCAGGTAGCCCCACCAGTCCCAGCAGCCGAGCGGGTTGATGAACGCCGTGGCTTGGGCCTGCGGGTAGAGCACGACCATGTTGTTGGTGTCGGCGTAGTTGTCCAGGTACGAGTCGTGCACGAACGTCAGGCCGATCGTGGTCGCGCTCATCTCGCAGCCGTGCAGGGCGACCATGAGGGTGCACGCCGCGCCGGCCGCGCAACTGGTCGGGACGTAGGCGTATCCCGTCGACGCCATGCTGATCGCGGCCGCGCTGCCGCCGGGGGCGTACTGGCTCTGGCTGAAGGCCCGGAGCGTGCCGGTGCTCTGGCCGGTGTTGGGCGGGTTGACGGAGCCGAGCAGCTTTGTCAGGAAGCTGTTTTCGACGTCGATGCCGCAGTTGTCGATGTACGGCGCGGCCGACGCCGTGCAGGCGCCGGGGCCGAGCGGGCTGATCCAGCCATGGCCGGACGGTGTCGTGTCGGCGTACTGCGCGGACGCGCCGAAGTGCTGGAAGAAGGAGACGTCGTCCTGGTTGAGCGCTCCGGCCACGACGGTGTCCCTCGTGCCGTGGTAGAACCAGTCGCGCTGGGCGGACAGGTTCGAGGTGGAGTCGATCAGGCCGTCGGCGGCCCACGCGGAGGCGTTCGCCTCGTCGGTGGAGAGGTACGCGGGATACAGGTTCTCGGCGCATCCGTAAATAGCCTGATACGCGTTGTCGAGCGCGCAGTCGTACTGCGAGGCGGCGAAGACGGCCGCGCCCTTGAACGTGGCCGAGTGCGCGACGGCGAGCTGGTTGGCCATGTTGCCGCCGGACGAGACGCCGGAGACGTAATCGGCCCCGATGTCGTACGGCGTCAGGCCGGTGGCGGCCCGAGCCGTAGCGGTCGCGGGCCCGAACAAGAGGGCTGACTGTACGAGCAGGCTCGCGGCGACCCACGCCGTGGTTCGCGACCGGCTCGGTGACGTCGTGAACGCGCACTTCGATCGGGCGCGGGCTGGGCGGTGGACGCGCAGGGCCATGCGATCATCCTTGATCTCGCGGCGGGTTCGGGCTCGCTGCGCAGCATCCGGCGCACCGAGCGCGCGCGGAACGTCGGTCGCCCATAGGTCATGGCATGGCGGACTGTGGGCGGCCCACACGTCGGGCGCTGTGCCGACAAGACGCGGGGCCGGCAAGACGCCGGGCCGACGAGATGCCGGACGGGTTCGGCTCCGGTGTCAGCGCGCAGACTCGCACGTACGTCGACGGCGCGTCCGGGCGCACGGTGTACGTCCACCACGCCGCCTTGAATCGCCTGCACCCGGGCGCAGCGGTGACGCCTGTCGCCGCATACTGATCGGCTGGCGGCCGACCGTTGTCCACTGCCGAGTGTCAACAGTCAGTCGCCGGCCACGAACCGGTGGCCCCGGCGTCCGAGAGCCCGCGCACCGCCCGCCCGGCAGGCTTCAGGGGCGTCGGGCAGCCCACGCCGGCCGGTTCGCGCGCACGACGA
Source organism: Actinocrinis sp. (assembly GCA_050725375.1). Taxonomy (GTDB): domain Bacteria; phylum Actinomycetota; class Actinomycetes; order Streptomycetales; family Catenulisporaceae; genus Actinocrinis. Next base: position 4,928 of record JBOHCW010000364.1, read on the forward strand.
GGTCGGTGCGCCGCGTCAGGCTCTCTGGCCGGTCGGTGTCGAGCAGCAGGTCGAGCGCGGCCAGATCCTCGCCGCTGACGAGACCTTCGAGGCGGGAGCGCATGCGGCCGAGCGTCGCCTGCGCGTAGCGCCCGACGGCGGCGTGGTCGGCGTCACGAGGCCTGAGATCGATGGCGAAGGTCCTGTTCTGCTCGACGACGAAGCCGGCGCGGGTGAGCAGCACGCCCCAGTCCGCGCCGAGGTGCGGCATCTGCTCGCCACGGACATCGGCGAGCGCGGCGTGACAGCGTTCTTCTAAGCCGGGTCGCTCGCCGGTCGTGCCGGTGCCAGCGCCGGTGTCAGAGTCGGCGCCACCGCCAGTGTCAGAGTCAATCCCCGTATCAAGCACGTCGGGCAGGAAGCGCGGGAACCCGTCCATCTCGATCACCGCCAGCAGGCCGCCCGGGCGCAGCGCGGCGAACAGTTGCCGCAGGCCGCGTTCCGGGTCCGCCAGGTGGTGCATGAACGCCGAAGCCCACACCACGTCCACCGCGCCGAAATCGGGCCACGGCGCGTCCAGATCCGCCTGGACGGTGCGCACCCGCGCGTCCACGCCGAGGCCGCGAGCCTTCTCCCGCAGCCGGTCGAGCATGTACGCGGAGCCGTCCACCGACGTGACCTCGGCGTCGGCGGCGCGCCGAAGCAGGGCGAGCGTGCCGGTGCCGGTGCCGCAGCCCAGATCGAGGATCCGGCGCGCGCCGAGGCCGCCGGCCAGCCCGTCGACCCAGGCGGTGACGTCGGACAGTTGGTCGCGCAGGACCTCGGCGTCGAGGTCGAGCAGTTCGGCGAGCGCAGCCTCGTCGCCCGCGTCGGCACCGGCCTGCCCATGCGCGTGGTCGTGACCGTGTCCGTGCCCGTGCTGCTGGTGCAGATGTCCGTGGACCTCGCTGCTTGTCATGGTCCGACCTTATGCGCGTCTCGCCGAAATGGCATATCGTCTTGCGCATGACGCAAGACGATGATCTGGACGGACTGGTCCGTGCCCGGATCCGGGGGCTGCGCACGGCGCTGGGCTGGTCACTCGACGAGCTCGCCGCCCGCTGTTCCCTCAGCCCCTCCACGCTCAGCCGCATCGAGACGGGACACCGCAGGATCGGCCTCGACCAGCTGACCTCGATCGCCCGCGCGCTGGGCACGAGCCTCGACCAGCTCGTCGAGTCCACCGACGACGACGACGTGGTCATCCGCCCTCAGCACGACCATGCGCGGGGGCTGACCACCTGGATGCTGGGCCGGGATTCCGGCGTCATGGTGGCCAAGATGCGACTGACCAAACCCGCGCCGACGACCGCCGACGCACTGCGCGTGCACCCCGGACGGGACTGGTTCACCGTCCTGTCCGGCACCCTCGCCCTGCGGCTCGCGGACCGCACGATCCTGGTCGAGGCCGGGCAGGCGGCGTCCTTCTCCACGATGGTCCCGCACGCGTTCGGCGCCCATGGCGGCCCGGCCGAGATCCTAGGCGTGTTCGACCCCGACGGCCGCGGTCCGAAAGCCCGCAGAGGTTCCGGACGTTCTCAGCACGCTGACGACGCGTAGCCGTCGGCCGCCGTTTAAGGCACCCGCCGGGTGGACCTAACCCCCCTTGGACCTGGGTGTCTAGCCCCATCGCGGCACTGTGCGCGCGAGGCGAGGATTGGAGTTGTCAAAGGCCTTCGATAGTTCGAAGCCGCCGGCGACCGACTGATCCGACTGTTCGTCCTTCGCGGAAGGAACTCCCGTGGCCAACCCCACAGCACTGCGCCGCCGAGTGCGCTACACCAGCCTGGCCCTGGCCGGCATCGCACTCGCGGCCACTGCAGCCACCGCCTGCGGCGCGTCGACGGCGAAAGGCACGCAGCCTGCTGCCGCCGCGACTGCGACTGCGACTGCGTCCGCCTCCGCAAATGCGTCCTCGGCCGCGTCGGCCTTCGTCCAGCCGTCACTTCACATGATCACCACCGGCGGGCACAAGCTGGCGTTCTACGTCACCCCCGGCCATCTGCCGGCCATCGTCCTCGACGCCGGCGGCGGGCTCGACGCGTCGTACTGGAACAAGATCGTGCCCACCCTCGCGAAGGACACCGGCTCCGAGATCATCACCTACGACCGGTCCGGTGAGGGCAGGAGCAGCGACGTACCCGGACCGTGGAGGGCGCAGGCTGCCGCCGCCGACCTCGCAGCGGGATTGACGCAGCTGGGAGCGACGAAGGACGTGGTCCTGGTCTCCCACTCGCTCGCCGGGGAGATCGCGACCTCCTTTGCCGGGCAGCATCCGCAGTGGGTCGCCGGCGCGGTGTTGGTGGACGCCAGCCTGCCCGAGTTCTACACCGACGCAGAGACCGCGAAGCTCGTCGCCGAGAACGAGCAGCAGATCGCGGCGCTGAAAGGGCAGTCGCAGACCAGGGAGACCCGCCAACTGCTGGCCGAGGCCGACAACTACGGGCCCGTACACCTCGCCTACCACAAGACGTCCTGGCCCGAGAGCGTCCCAGCGATCGCGATCGTGTCCTCCGAAACGCCCTTCCCGACGCCGGCCGACGCGCAACTGTGGAAGCAGGCGCAGCAGCAGTTCGTGAACGAGGCATCCAACCGGAGGCTGGTCGTGGCGCAGCACAGCTCGCACGACATCCCGGTCGACCGCCCGGACGTGGTCATCGCCGCCGTGCAGGACCTGCTGAACCGGCTGGGCCCGGCCAGCTAGTGCCCTGGAGCCTGGCGAACCTGCGGCC
>JBOHCW010000365.1:0-2927 GCA_050725375.1 Actinocrinis sp.
GACTTGAACACCTCGGCCAGCCTCGCCAGGCGAGGATCGGGCACGCCGACCACCCCGACGGTCGGCTCGATCGTGGCGAACGGGTAGTTCGCGGCGAGCACGTCGTTCTTCGTCAGCGCGTTGAAAAGGGTCGACTTGCCGACGTTCGGCAGGCCGACGATTCCGATCTGGAGGCCCATGGACGGCAAGTCTAGTTGTCCGCGCGCGTGCGAACTCCCACGATGGTTGTTCGTGAACTCTGGAGAACTGGTGTTGCTGCTGATCGGCCTCGCGCTCGGGCTGGTGCTGGGCGTGCTGTGGGAGCGCGGCCGCGGACGCGGGCCGTCCGCCGAAGCGCTGGATCGGTCCACCGACCGGCTGCTGGGCTTGGCGGATCAGCAGTTCGCGCAGGTGGGACGGCCGATCCAGGAATCGCTGCGGCACCTGGACGACCGGCTGCGCGAGATCGAGCAGGGCCGCGCCTCGTCGCAGGCGGCGCTCGCACGGCAGATCGAGGACGTGCGCACGACCGGTGAGGAGCTGCGCGGGCAAACCGCGGCGCTCGTCACGGCGCTGCGCGCGCCTCAGGTACGCGGACGCTGGGGCGAGCTGCACCTGCGGCGCGCGGTGGAGCTGGCCGGTCTGGTGGAACGCTGCGACTTCACCGAGCAGCTGGTCGTCGGTGGCGCGGTGGACGGCGACGAGGGCGTGGCGCGCCCTGACCTGGTGGTGCACCTGGCCGGCGGCAAGAACGTGGTCGTCGACGCGAAGGTGCCGCTCGGCGCGTTCCTCGAAGCCGCGGAGGCCCGTGACGAAGAGGTACGCACAGAGCGGCTGCGCGCGCACGCACGGCAGCTGAAGGCGCACGTCGACACGCTCGCCTCACGTGCGTACTGGCGACGCCTTAACTCGGCCGGCGCGTCCACACCTGAGTTCGTGGTCTTGTTCGTGCCCGGCGAGGCGTTCCTGTCGTACGCGCTGGAGTCCGACCCGGACCTGCTGGAGTACGCGGCCGAGCGGCGGGTCATGCTCGCCTCGCCGACCACGCTGATCACATTGCTGCGCACGGTCGCGTACGCGTGGTCTCAGGACACGTTGGCCTCGGAGGCTCGTACGATCATCGACCTGGGCCGCGACCTGTACGACCGGATCGGCGTGCTCGCCGGGCACCTCGACCGGGTCGGCGGCTCGCTCGGCGGCGCCGTCGCCGCGTACAACCGGGCGGTCGGCTCGCTCGACGCGCGGGTGATGGTGACGGCGCGCCGGCTGCGCGACCTCGGCGTCGGCGATGCGGAGCCGGAAACGCCGCGCCACCTGGACACCGCGCCGCGCTCCCCCGGCGCACTCGACTCGCTGCTGCCGACACCCAGCGCACCGGGCAATCTGACCCCGCGTACGACACCGGACCGCATGACGCCCTAGGCGCACGCGCGCGCCTACGTAACCGTCAACCTATAGGCATCTGACCGCCGATGACTGGCCATCATCCCTGGTGAGAGCCATGCCATGGCGCGCGAACGCGTTGTCATCCAGATGGGTGACCGCCGGGCGTGGCTCCGGCGGCGGTCGGCGGGCGGCTCGTAGCGTGGCGCGCATGAGCCACCATCGGGCCGCTGCGCATCGCCCTCCCGGGGACCGGTTGTGGCATCCCGAGCCGACGGCCGCGCACGGCGCGGCGAGCGGCGCCGGATCGGCCCGGGGCCGGCGGGCGCAGCAGCCGGATGGAGCCCGGCCGGTCCACACCGAGTCGATTCAGCGTGCTTATCCGACGAATGTCGCACACCGGGCCAACGGTTCGCACGGAACGCGTCGCGCGGGCAGGCCGCCGGCGTTCCCGTCCGTCGCGCTGCCGCTTGCGGGCGGCGGGCCGCTGACCGCCGTCGGCGTCTCGATCGTGCTGGCCGGGGCCTGCCTGATCGGCGCCGCGCTCGACCTGCTGCTGGTGAGCACGGCGGCGTGGGCGCTGACCGCGCTGTTCCTCGCCGCGTCCGTCTACACGGCCGTCAAAGTGCGACGATCCGACTGGTACTCGGCGGTGGTCGGGCCGCCGCTGGCTTTCGCCTGCGGGCTGCTGCTGATCGCCGCGTTCCTGCCGCACGACCTGGGCTCCGGCCTGACCGGGACGTTCGCCACCATGCTGGAGCTGCTGGCCTACAAGGCGCGCTCCGTGTTCGTGGGCACCGGGCTGGCCCTGTGCATCACGATCGTTCGCGGCCTGCCGTTCCGCCGCTGAGGGTCACGGGCGCCGACCGAGCCGCCGACAGCGCGTCCGCAGCCGTCAGTCCTCGTTCTTGAGGTCGCGGCGCAGCTCGTGCGGGAGGGCGAACAGCAGCTTCTCCTGCGCCGAACGCACCTCTTCGACGTCGCCGTAACCGCGCTCGGCGAGCAGGCCGAGCACGCCGTGCACCAATTCCTCGGGCACCGACGCGCCGGAGGTCACGCCGACCGTCGCGACGCCCTCGAACCACAGCGGGTCGACCTCTTCGGCCCGGTCCACCAGGTAGGCCGCCTTCGCGCCAGCCTCCAGCGCGACCTCGACCAGCCGTACCGAGTTCGACGAGTTCGCCGAGCCGACCACGATCACCAGGTCGGACTGCGGGGCGATCCGCTTGACCGCGACCTGCCGGTTCTGGGTCGCGTAGCAGATGTCGTCGGACGGCGGGTCGATCAGCTGCGGGAAGCGCTCGCGCAGCTTGGCCACGGTCTGCTCGGTCTCGTCGACCGACAGCGTGGTCTGCGAGAGCCAGGCCACCCGGGACGGGTCGCGCACCTCGACGTCGGCGACACCCTCGGGGCCGTCGACCAGCTTGATGTGCTCGGGGGCCTCGCCGGTGGTGCCGATGACCTCCTCGTGGCCCTCGTGGCCGATCAGGAGGATGTCGTAGTCGTCATCCGCAAAGCGCCGGGCCTCGTTGTGGACCTTGGTGACCAGCGGGCAGGTCGCGTCG
>JBOHCW010000366.1:0-17664 GCA_050725375.1 Actinocrinis sp.
GTTGAAGCGGCTCGGGCTCTCGGACGACCAGATCGCCGAGACCGCGGGCGCGCCGGAGGCGACCGTGCGGCAGCGCCGCCGCGACTGCGGCGTCCGTCCCTCGTACCGGCGCGTCGATTCCTGTGCCGGCGAGGTCGAGGCGGCCTCGAACTACTTCTACTCGACCTGGGGCGAGGCGGACGAGGCGGCGCCGGCCGGCCACCGGCCGCGGGTCGTCATCCTCGGCTCCGGCCCGAACCGGATCGGGCAGGGGATCGAGTTCGACTACTGCTGCGTCCACGCGGTGACGACCTATCGCGAGCTCGGCTACGAGGCGGTGATGATCAACTGCAACCCGGAGACCGTCTCCACCGACTACGACACCTCCGACCGGCTCTACTTCGAGCCGCTCACGCTGGAGGACGTGCTGGAGGTCGTGCACGCCGAACGGCTGGCCGGACCACTCGCCGGGGTCCTGGTGCAACTCGGCGGACAGACCCCGCTGGGCCTGGCGCAGCGGCTCAAGGACGCCGGGGTGCCGATCGCCGGCACCAGCCCCGAGGCGATCCACCTGGCCGAGGAGCGCGGCGCGTTCGGCCGGGTGCTGGCCGAGGCCGGCCTGCCCGCGCCGAAGCACGGCACCGCGTTCTCCTACCCCGAGGCCAAGGCCATCGCGGACGAGATCGGCTATCCGGTGCTGGTGCGCCCCTCGTACGTGCTCGGCGGGCGCGGCATGGAGATCGTGTACGACGAGGTGTCGCTGGCCGAATACCTGCGGCGGCACGCCGGGCTGATCTCCGAGCACCCGGTGCTGGTCGACCGGTTCCTCGACGACGCGATCGAGATCGACGTGGACGCGCTGTACGACGGCGCCGACCTGTACCTCGGCGGCGTGATGGAGCACATCGAGGAGGCCGGCATCCACTCCGGCGACTCGGCCTGCGCGCTGCCGCCGATCACCCTGGGCGGCAACGACATCGAGCGGCTGCGCGCCTCCACCGAGGCGATCGCCCGCGGCGTGGGCGTGCGGGGGCTGATCAACATCCAGTTCGCCATGGCCGGGGACGTCCTCTACGTGCTCGAGGCCAATCCGCGCGCGTCACGCACGGTTCCGTTCGTGTCCAAAGCCACGGCGGTGCCGCTGGCGAAGGCCGCCGCGCGCGTGAGCCTCGGCGCCACGATCGCCGAGTTGCGCGCCGAGGGCCTGCTGCCGGCCGAGGGCGACGGCGGCCGGCTGCCGCTCGACGCGCCGGTCGCGGTCAAGGAGGCGGTGATGCCGTGGTCCCGGTTCCGGATGCCGGACGGGCGCGGCGTGGACGTGCTGCTCGGCCCGGAGATGAAGTCCACCGGCGAGGTCATGGGCATCGACGCGGACTTCGGCACCGCGTTCGCCAAGTCGCAGGCCGGCGCCTACGGGCCGTTCCCGACGGGCGGGCGGGCCTTCGTGTCGGTCGCGAACCGGGACAAGCGGGCCATGGTCTTCCCGGTCAAGGCGCTGGCCGAGCTCGGCTTCGAGATCCTGGCCACCGAGGGCACCGCGGAGGTGCTGCGCCGCAACGGGGTGAGCGCGACCGTGGTGCGCAAGCACTCGCAGGGCCAGGGCCCGGACGGCGAGCCGACCATTGTGCAGCGGATCCTGGCCGGCGACGTCGACCTGATCATGAACACGCCGCACGGCGTCGGCCCGCGCCTCGACGGCTACGAGATCCGGACCGCCGCCGTGGCCATGGGCAAGCCCTGCATCACCACGGTGCAGGGACTCGGCGCGGCGGTACAGGGCATCGAGGCGCTGCGGCGCGGCGACGTGGGTGTCGGCTCGCTGCAGGAACACGCGGCGCGGCTCAACGCCTCGCGTGCCCAGGAGCGCGCGGCGCGTGCCGCGGCGACCCAGCACGGCGCGGCCGGGTGATGCTCTACCGCCTGCTGTTCGCAGTGTTCTTCCGCCGGATGGACCCGGAACGCGCCCACCGCCTCGGCTTCGGCGCGATCCGGGCCGCCGCCGCGACCCCCGGCGCGGCCGCCGCGCTGCGTGCGTACTGTGCACCGCGCGATCCGGACCTGCGCGTCAGGGCACTGGGCCTGGAGTTCCCGGGGCCGTTCGGACTGGCCGCGGGCTTCGACAAGAACGCGGTCGGCATCGACGGGCTGGCCGCGCTCGGCTTCGCCTTCATCGAGGTCGGCACGATCACCGCGCGGCCGCAGCCCGGCAACCCGGCGCCGCGGCTGTTCCGGCTGGCCGGGGACCGTGCCCTGGTCAACCGGATGGGCTTCAACAACGACGGCGCCGAGGCCGTCGCCAGGCGGCTGGCCCGCTGGCGTGAGAGGCAGCAGCGCCGCGGCCGAGGCCGTGCGCCGATCGTCGGCGTGAACCTCGGCAAGACCAAGGTGGTGCCCGAAAGGGAGGCGATCGGCGACTACACGGCCTCGGCCCGCCTTCTGGCGCCGCTGGCGGACTACCTTGTGGTGAACGTCTCCTCGCCGAACACGCCCGGACTGCGCGACCTGCAGGCCGTCGGTGTTCTGCGGCCGCTGCTGCTGGCCGTGCGCGAGGCGGCCGACCAGGCGGCCGGCCGGCACGTGCCGCTGCTGGTGAAGATCGCCCCGGACCTCGCCGACCAGGACGTCGACGCGGTCGCCGACCTGGCCGTGCGGATCGGCCTCGACGGCATCGTGGCGACCAACACCACGATCGGCCGCGACGGGCTGGTCACTGCTGCCGAACGGGTGGCGGAACTGGGCCCGGGCGGCCTGTCCGGGTCGGTCCTGCGCGAACGCGCGCTGGAGGTGCTGCGGCGGCTGCGCGCGCGGGTCGGCGACGAGATGACGATCATTGGCGTCGGCGGCGTGACGACCGCCGCGGACGCTGTTGAACGACTCGGCGCGGGCGCGACGTTACTGCAGGGGTACACCGGGTTCATCTACCGGGGACCGCTGTGGGCTAGAAGCACTCATCGGGGCATTCTGGCCGCCGGGAAGCGAAGCGACGGGAACCGACGGGGCGGCGCCGCCCGCCCGGAGGAGAGGGCGAGCCGATGACGGAATCGTTCGGAGCAAGGCTGCGTACGGCGCTGGACGCGCGCGGCCCGCTGTGCGCGGGCATCGACCCGCACAGCGCGCTGCTGACCTCGTGGGGGCTGACCGACGACATCGGCGGACTGGAGTGGTTCGCCGGGATGGTGGTCGACGCGCTGGCCGACCGGGTCGCGGTGCTCAAGCCGCAGTCGGCGTTCTTCGAGCGCTTCGGCTCGCGGGGCATCGCGGTGCTCGAGCGCACCGTCGCCGATGCGCGCGCGGCCGGGGCGCTGGTCATCCTGGACGCGAAGCGCGGCGACATCGGCTCGACCGCCGAGGCGTACGCGCAGGCGTACCTGGACCCGTCCTCGCCGCTGTTCTCGGACGCGATGACCGCCTCGCCGTACCTCGGCTACGGCTCGCTCGAACCGCTGTACGCCACGGCCGAGAAGCACGGCGCGGGCGTGTTCGTGCTCGCCTTCACCTCGAACCCCGAGGGCGGCGCGGTGCAGCGCGCGACCACGGCCGATGGCGCCACGGTCGGCGGCTCGATCCTGGCCCAAGCGGCCCGGCGCAACACGGACGCCGAACCGCTGGGCTCGATCGGCGCGGTCATCGGGGCCACGCTCGCCGAGGGCGTCCCGTTCGACCTGGCCCGGCTCAACGGCCCGCTGCTCGCCCCCGGTCTCGGGGCGCAGGGCGCGCGGCCGGACGATCTGCGGCCGATCTTCGGCGAGGCGCTGCGCAACGTGGTGCCGGCGATGTCGCGGGAGATCCTGCGGCACGGTCCGGACGTGAACAGGCTGCGCGACGCGGCCTCGCGGGCGATCGATGAGTGCGGGATCGCGCTGGGTTATTAGCCGGGTTATCAGGCGGATTATAAGTCGGGCTATTAACAGGCCCGCGACCGGGTGAATCACGCGGTTAAGCGGGCCAGCGGTCCAGAGATGGCCCAGCGGCGATCGACCATGCGGGCCGCCGGTGCTCCGGGCAGCCCGCGGATCACGCCACGAACCGTTACCGGCTCATAGACTGAACATATGCAGCCCTACTGCGAGGACGTCGCCGCAGCGCGCGAGGCATCCGGCTCGCTCGCGCGCGGGGCGTCCGGGGTGAGGGCCCGGGCCGGTGGCTGACCGGGGCGACGCGCCGCAGGAGCGGACGGCCGACGACGAGGTCGGGGCCGGCGGGTCGTCGGCGGCCGGCGACGACAACGTAGATAACAGGCCTAAACCACGGATCGACGTGGCTGCGGCAGCTCTCGCTCCCTCCGCGCCGTCCACATCGTCGACACCTTCTGCGCCGTCCACGGGGGCGAAGGGGGCGGTGCTCGAGGCGGCGCCCCTGTGGCGGAATCGCGATTATGCGGGGTGGTGGATCAGCTCGCTGGTCTCGTCACTGGGCAGCGCGATGTCGCAGTTGGCGTATCCGCTGCTCATGCTTTACACGACCGGGTCGGTGGCGCGCGCCGGCGTGGTCGGGGCGTGCCTGAACATCGGCGGGCTGTCGACGACCCTGGTCGGCGGGGCGCTGGCGGACCGGTACTCGCGGCGGCGGCTCGCGGTCGGGGCGGACATCGTGCAGGCCGTGGCCGTGACGACAGTGGTCGTGGCGGTGGCGAACGGATATGTGAACGTCGTGCACATTGGCGCGGTGGCGCTGGTGCAGGGCATGTGCAACGGGGTCGGCGGCGCGGCGATGACGCCGGTCTTGAAGCGCATCGTGCCCGAGGAGCAGTTCCCCGCCCTGTCCGCGTCCAAGCAGGGGCGCGAGATGATCTCGCGGCTGGTCGGGCCGCCGCTGGGCGGCGCGCTGTTCACCATCGCCAAGTGGATCCCGTTCCTCGGCGACGCGGTCTCGTTCCTGGTCAGCGGGCTGGGCGTGGCGATGATCCGCAAACCGCTCGGACCGGACCGGCACGAGCGTGAGGCGCACCCGTCCACGCTCGGCAGCATGCGCGAGGGCTTCGCGTATATCCGCACCAGCGTGTACCTGCGCTTCATCGTGGTCTGGTCCGCGCTGACCAGCGCGCTGCTCGGCGGCACGGTGCTGCTGGTCATCGCGCTGATCAAGGAGCGCGGCGGCGGACCGACCACGGTCGGCGTGGTCACCGCGCTGGCCGCGATCGGCGGCCTGGGCGGCGCGCTGATCGCCCCGCTGCTGCTCAAGCGGATCCGGTCGCGCACGCTCGTGCTGGCCGCCTCGTGGACCATCGTCCCGGCGCTGGTCGCGATGGCCGCCGCGCCCAAGCCGTGGCAGATCGGCGCGGTCAGCGCCTTCCTGGTGCTGCTGATCGTGCCGCTGACCGTGCTGCTGGAGAGCTACCAGCTGCGCATCGTGCCCGACGCGCTGATGGGCCGGGTCTCCTCCGCCCTGAGCTTCGGCACCTCCGGGCTGCTGTGGACCGCCCCGGTCACCGCCGGCGTGCTCGCCGACAACTTCGGCGTGCCGACCGCGATGCTCGTGCTCGCCGGCGCGTTCGTCCTGCTCTCGCTCTGGTCGACCCTCGCCCCGGCCGTGCACCTGCTCGACATGGACGAATAGCAGGGCTTTACATCCGTACGTCGCAGAGGGGTGCGTCGGCGTGGGCGCCGCCGTTACCGTGCGGGCATGACCGACCCGGACTTCACCACCCGCCCCGAACTCAGTGGAACTTTCGGCATGGTCGCCTCGACCCACTACCTGGCGACCGCGGCCGGCATGTCCGTGCTCGAACGCGGCGGCAACGCCTTCGACGCCGCCGCGGCCGCGGCCTTCACCCTGCACGTGGTCGAGCCGCACCTCAACGGACCCGGCGGCGAGGTCCCGATGATCCTGGCCACCGCCGCCGACCGCACCCCGCGCGTCCTGGCCGGCCAGGAACCGGCGCCCGCCGCCGCGACCATCGAACACTTCGACTGCCTCGGCCTGGACCTGGTCCCCGGCACCGGCCTGCTCGCCGCGACCGTGCCCGGCGCGGTCGGCGCCTGGCTGACCCTGCTGCGCGACCACGGCACGCTGCCGCTGCGCGACGTGCTCGACTACGCACTCGGATACGCCTCGGCCGGGCACCCGCTCTCAGGACGATCACGACCGTGGCGGCGAACTTCCGCGCGTCCTTTTTTGGCCGACCTCCGCGGCCCAGTGACTGCCCGGCGGCCGGGTGCCGCGGCCCGGCCGGCTGTTCGCGCTGCCCGCGCTCGCCGCGACCTACCGCAGGCTGCTCCGCGAGGCCGAGTCGGCCGGGTCCGACCGTGAGGCGCAGCTCGACGCGGCGCTGGGCGCCTGGTACAGCGGCTTCGTCGCGGAGGCGATCGAGCGGTTCTGCCGCACCGAGGTGCCGGACGAGTCCGGACGCGCGCACCGCGGCCTGCTCACCGCCGCCGATATGGACGGCTGGCGGCCCGCCTACGAACCGACGGTCAGCCTCGACTGGCGCGGCCTGACCGTGCACAAGGCCGGTCCCTGGACGCAGGGGCCGACGCTGCTGCTGCAACTCGGCATGCTCGACGCGCTCGGCGAGCTGCCGCCGCCCGGCTCGGCCGGGCGGGTGCACCGGGTCACCGAGGTGGCCAAGCTGGCCTTCGCCGACCGCGAGGCCTGGTTCGGCGACCGCCCGGACGTGCCGATCCGCGGCCTGTTGGACCCGGCGTATCTGCGCGATCGGGCACAGCTCGCGGGCCCCGCGGCGAGCGCGCAGCTGCGTCCGGGTGCGCCGGACGGGCGTACGCCACGGCTGCCGGCCTATCTCGGATCGCTTCGGTCAGTCGCCCGAACAGGCGATTCTCTGGACTCGATGACCTCCGTAGAGCGAGGCGGGGCCAAAAGCGCCGCCGTCGGCGCGATGACGGTGGCGCCCGACGGAACGACTCGGGGCGATACCTGCCATATCGACGTCGTCGACCGCTGGGGAAACGTGATCTCCGCCACGCCGTCGGGCGGCTGGCTCCAATCCTCGCCGACCATCCCTGACCTGGGCTTCTGCCTGGGAACGCGCGCGCAGATGTTCTGGCTGGAGCCGGGCCTGCCCGCCTCGCTCGTGCCGGGCACCCGTCCGCGGATCACGCTCAGCCCGTCGCTGGCCTGCCGCGGCGGCGAACCGGTGCTTGCTTTCGGCACGCCGGGCGGCGACCAGCAGGATCAGTGGCAACTTTTACTTTTGCCGGGCTGGGCCGTGGACGGCCTCGGACTGCAGGCCGCGATCGACGCCCCGGCCTGGCACAGCAACGCGGTTCCGTCATCGTTCGCACCGCGCCGATGTGAACCTCGGTCCTTGGTAATCGAGTCTAGATTTTCACCACTTACCATTGATGAACTGCGAATACTCGGTCACGATACGATTACGTCATGGCCCTGGTCATTAGGTAGACTCTCTGCTGTATCACGTGATCCTGATACCGGTGTACTGCGCGCCGCGGCCAATCCGCGGGGCATGCGGGGCTACGCCGCAGGCCGCTGACGCCGCCCTGCGGCCGACAGTCCGCGGCGGTGAATCACGCGATCCCGCGCACGCGCCGCCCCGAACTCCGGTACGCTCCGGTTTTATCGCAGACCAGCGGGGGTGTCTCCTTGCCACTGAAGCTGGAAGCGACTAGGTTCCGGCAACGGACAACCGAGCCGACAAGCCGTGCGAACGGCGCGACGGCTAACCCCCCGATCCGCATCGACGTCATGAGGTGAATTGGCGTGGCTCTTCCGCCCCTCACTCCCGAACAGCGCGCGGCAGCACTCGAGAAGGCGGCCGCGGCCCGGCGTGAGCGTGCCGAGGTCAAGAACCGGCTCAAGCACTCGGGTGCCTCGCTCTCCGAGGTCGTCCACGACGGCCAGAAGAACGACGTAATCGGCAAGATGAAGGTCTCCGCGCTGCTCGAATCCCTGCCGGGTGTCGGCAAGGTGCGGGCCAAGCAGATCATGGAGCGGCTTTCCATCTCCGAGACCCGTCGGGTCCGGGGCCTGGGCGCCAACCAGATCGCGGCCCTCGAGCGCGAGTTCGGCGGCGCAAAGTAGCCGGTCCCCGGTCGCTGCGCTCGCGCGCAGCGGTCGGGCCCGTCCGCCGGCGATCCGCGCCGCGGAAGTCGGCGGACGCCAGTCCGGCCCCTTCTCGGCGCGGGTGGACCACTGCACCGCGCGCCTTCGGGTAATCTCCGTGTGTGTGAACCCGACGACGCACCCCGGCGCAGGCGATTCAACAGCGGCGAACCAGCAGGAGCGCCGCGGCAATGGCGCCGCGGCCCCCCGCAGGCTGACCGTGTTGTCCGGGCCGTCGGGGGTGGGCAAGAGCACCGTGGTCTCGCACCTGCGCTCGGCCCATCCGGAGGTCTGGCACTCGGTGTCGGTCACCACCCGGTACCCGCGCCCCGGCGAGATCCACGGCCTGAACTACTTCTTCACCGACGCCGACGGCTTCGAGAAGATGGTGGCCAACAACGAGCTGCTCGAATGGGCGCGGTTCGCCGGTCACCGCTACGGCACCCCGCGCCAGCCCGTGCTCGACCGGCTGGCCGGCGGCGTGCCGACCCTGCTGGAGATCGATCTGCAGGGCGCGCGCCAGGTGCGCGACGCGATGCCCGAGGCGCTGCAGGTGTTCCTCGCCCCGCCCAGCTGGGACGAGCTGGTGCGCCGGCTGACCGGGCGCGGCACCGAGCCGCCCGAAGTGATCGAGCGGCGGCTGGCCGTGGCGAAGGTGGAGCTGGCGGCCGAATCCGAGTTCGACGTCACGCTGGTGAACACGTCCGTCGAGGACGTCGCCCGTGAACTGTTAAACTTGATGGGCCTGGCCTGAAGCTTCGGAGCGGCCGGGCGTCCAGATTTTTCCCATCGGAAGGTCCCCTTCGTGTCAGTGAGCGAGCCCGAGGGCATCATCAACCCGCCGATCGACGAGCTGCTTGAGGCGACCGACTCCAAGTACAGCCTGGTGATCTACGCGGCCAAGCGCGCGCGGCAGATCAACGCCTACTACTCGCAGCTCGGCGAGGGCCTGCTGGAGTACGTCGGCCCGCTGGTCGACACGCACGTGCACGAGAAGCCGCTGTCGATCGCGCTGCGCGAGATCAACGCCGGCCTGCTGACCGCGGAGCCGATCGAGCAGGCCTGAGCCGAGCGCTCTCCTTAGCCGACCAGCCGAAGGACGGGGGCGGCGCCGTGCCGACCGCAGAGCGACCCGACGCGGGACAGGACTCTGACACCGAGCCCGCGCGCACGCCGCGCGTCGTGCTCGGCGTCGGCGGGGGCATCGCCGCGTACAAGGTGTGCGAGGTCCTGCGCAGGTTCACCGAGTCAGGGCACGACGTGACCGTGGTGCCCACCGCCTCCGCGCTGCGTTTCGTCGGCGCGCCCACCTGGGAGGCGCTGTCCGGGCACCCGGTGGCCACCGAGGTGTGGGACTCGGTGCACGAGGTCAAGCACGTACGGCTGGGCAAGCGGGCCGACCTGGTCCTGGTCGCGCCCGCCACCGCGGACCTGCTGGCCCGGGCCGCGCACGGCCTGGCCGACGACCTGCTGACCAACACGCTGCTGACCGCCCGCTGCCCGGTCGTGTTCTGTCCGGCCATGCACACCGAGATGTGGGAGCACCCGGCGACCCGCGAGAACGTCGCCACCCTGCGCCGGCGCGGCGCGATCGTGCTCGACCCGGCGGTCGGCCGGCTGACCGGCGCCGACTCCGGGGCCGGACGGCTGCCCGAGCCCGCCGCGATCTTCGAGGCCGCCGCCGCGATCCTGCGCCGCGGCGGACCGCTGCCCGAGGATCTGGCCGGCCTGCGTGTTGCGATCTCAGCCGGCGGTACGCGTGAACCGCTAGACCCGGTGCGTTACCTCGGCAACCGTTCCTCAGGCATGCAGGGCTACGCGCTCGCCGCCGCGGCCGTCGCGCGCGGCGCGGAGGTCACCGTGGTGGCCGCGAACGTGACGCTGCCCGATCCCGCCGGGGCCAAGGTGATCCGCGTCGGCACCGCGTTGGAACTGCGCGACGCGCTGCGCGCCGCGGCCGCCGACGCACACGTCATCGTCGCCAACGCCGCCGTCGCCGACTTCCGCCCGGCCCGGTACGCCGAGTCGAAGATCAAGAAGGCCGACGACCACTCGGCCCCGGTCGTCGAGCTGGTGCAGAACCCGCACGTGCTGCGCGAGCTCGGCCGCGAGCGGCTGGCCGAGGGGCAGACCGTCGTCGGTTTCGCCGCCGAGACCGGCGACGATCAGCACTCGTATCTGGAACTGGGCCGGCGCAAGGTCGCCTCGTACGGCGTGGACCTGTTGGTGGTCAACGAGGTCGGCGCGGACAAGGTGTTCGGCAGCCCGGTCACCGAGGCGGTCATCGTGGGCGCGGACGGCGCGCAGCGCCATGTGCCGCGCGGCTCGAAGCGCGCGCTGGCCGACGCGGTCTGGGACCGGGTCGCCGAGCTGCGCCGCGGCTGACAACGGCTTGCGACGCACCGCCGGGCGCGCCCGCCGGGCCGCTCGCCCGGTCCGGCGGTGAGACCTGCGCCACACGCGGTCGTGGCGAGCTGCGATCGTGTGCCTTCCGGGGTACCGGAGAGGCTGGCGGGCCGGGATACACTGGCGCGTGCATGTGCGGGGGTCGCGTAGAGGGCGGCCCCGCGAACAGTCAGCAGCCGCTGCGAGAAGGAGCCTTCCTGTGGGTCGTCCGGAGACCGATCGCCGTTTGTTCACCTCCGAATCGGTGACGGAGGGGCACCCCGACAAGATCGCCGACCAGATCTCCGACGCGGTGCTCGACGCACTGCTCAAGGAGGACGCCTCCTCGCGCGTCGCGGTCGAGACGCTGATCACCACCGGGCAGGTGCATGTGGCCGGCGAGGTCACCACCACCGGCTGGGCCGACATCCCCACGATCGTGCGCGAGACCGTGCTCGGCATCGGCTACGACTCCTCGAAGAAGGGCTTCGACGGCGCCTCCTGCGGCGTGTCGCTGTCGATCGGCTCGCAGTCCCCGGACATCGCCCAGGGCGTGGACGCCGCCTACGAGTCGCGGGTCGACGGCACGCAGGGCGACGAGCTCGACCTGCAGGGCGCGGGCGATCAGGGCCTGATGTTCGGGTACGCCTGCTCCGACACCCCCGAGCTGATGCCGCTGCCGATCGCCCTGGCACACCGGCTGGCCCAGCGCCTGTCCCAGGTGCGCAAGGACGGTACGGTGGCGTACCTGCGCCCGGACGGCAAGACCCAGGTCACCATCGAGTACGACGGCGACAAGCCGGTACGCCTCGACACCGTGGTCGTCTCCTCGCAGCACGCCTCGGACATCGACCTGGCCACGCTGCTGACCCCGGACGTCAAGGAGTACGTGGTCGACCACGTGCTCGGCGAGCTGGCCGCCAGCGGCCTGGAGCTGGACACCGAGGGCTACCGGCTGCTGGTCAACCCGACCGGCCGCTTCGAGATCGGCGGCCCGATGGGCGACGCCGGCCTGACCGGCCGCAAGATCATCGTGGACACCTACGGCGGCATGGCCCGGCACGGCGGCGGCGCCTTCTCCGGCAAGGACCCCTCGAAGGTGGACCGCTCGGCCGCGTACGCGATGCGCTGGGTGGCCAAGAACATCGTGGCCGCCGGGCTGGCCCGTCGCGCCGAGGTCCAGGTGGCCTACGCGATCGGCAAGGCCGCCCCGGTGGGCGTGTTCGTGGAGACCTTCGGCACCGAGACCGTCCCGGTCGGCAAGATCCAGCAGGCCGTCGGCCAGGTCTTCGACCTGCGCCCGGCCGCGATCATCCGCGACCTGGACCTGAAGCGGCCGATCTACAACCAGACCGCCTCCTACGGCCACTTCGGCCGCGAGCTGCCGGACTTCACCTGGGAGCGCGCCAACCGGGTCGAGGCGCTGAAGGCCGCCATCGGCTGACGATCGCCTGGCCGGACCTGTTGTAGCCGAGCAGAACCTTTCAACGACTGACGCGGTGTCGCATGTGACACCGCGTCAGTCGTGTGTAACGGTGCTCTCTTGTCGGCCCGGTCGGGTACAAAGGACGGATGAACCACGCGGGCGAGCAGATGGCGCTCGTCCGCGCCGAGGCCGCACGAGGCAAGGCGCGGGCCGTCCCGGCGACCCCTGCGGGCGGCGAGCTGGCGGCTGAGCGCCCGTACGCGCGGGTCATCGTGGACGTGGAGCCCGCGCACCTGGACCGGCTGTGGGACTACACGATCCCGGCCAAGCTGGACGAGGCCGCACAGCCCGGCGTGCGGGTGAGGGTCCGGTTCGCCGGGCAACTGGTCGACGGGTACCTGTGGGAGCGCGTCGACAAGACCGAGTTCGTCGGCCGGCTCGCCCCGCTGCACGGCGTCGTCTCGCCGGAACCAGTGCTCACCCGCGAGATCGGCCGGCTGGCGCGCGCAGTGGCCGACGCGTACGCGGGTACTGCCGCGGACGTCCTCAGGCTGGCGATCCCGCCGCGGCACGCACGCGCCGAGAAGGCCCCGCCGCGTGAACGCGTTACCGCGGCGCTCGCCGCATACGACCCGCAGCCGTGGAAGTACTACGCCAACGGACCGGAACTGCTCGCCGCACTCGCTGAAGGGCACAGTCCGCGCGCGGTGTGGACCGCCTTACCCGGCGCGGGTGCGCCCTCAGGCGACATGACCGGACCGGACTGGGCACGTGCGCTGGCCGCGGCCGTGCACGCGACGATGAGCGGTGGCCGCAGCGCACTGATCGTGGTGCCGGACGGGCGCGACGTGGACCGGATGGACGGCGCCCTGACCGAATCGCTCGGGCCGGGCCGGCACGTCGCGCTGACCGCGGACCTTGGAGCGGGGGAGCGGTACAGCCGCTGGCTCGCGGCCAAGCGAGGGCACGTCGGCTGCGTGGTCGGCACGCGCGCGGCGGTCTTCGCACCGCTGCCGGGCCTCGGCCTGATCGCACTCTGGGACGACGGCGACTCGTCGCTCGCCGACCGCGCGGCGCCTTACCCGCACGTGCGCGAAGTGCTGACGATCCGCGCGCATCAGGCTGGCGCGGCCGCGTTGATCGGCGGGTACACGGTCACGGCCGAGGGGGCGCAATTGGTGGCGCGGCGCTGGGCTAGACCTGTCGCCGCTACGCGCGCGGTTGTGCGTGAACACGCGCCGTTGATCCGCACCGTCGACCCGGACCGGGATACCGCACGTGACGCGGGCGCGGCGGTCGCACGCATGCCGACCATGGCGTGGCGCGTCGCACGTGACGGGTTGCAGCGCGGACCGGTGCTCGTGCAGGTGCCGCGCACCGGATACCTGCCCGCGCTCGCCTGCGTCCGCTGCCGTGAACCCGCGCACTGCGCCCATTGTCACGGCGCGCTCGCCCTGGCCGGCGCGGCCGACTCGGCACGCTGCCGCTGGTGCGGCCGCAGCGCCGAGCGGTGGCGCTGCGACCGTTGCGGCGCGAGCCGGTTCCGGGCGCGGGCCACCGGCGCGGCGCGCAGCGCGGAGGAGTTGGGCCGCGCGTTCTCCGGCGTGCCGGTGCGGCTGAGCCGGGGCGGCGCGATCCTGACCGGAGTCGGTTCCGAGCCGGCGCTGATCGTCGCGACGCCGGGTGCGGAACCGGTCGCGACGGGCGGGTACGCCGCGGCCGTGCTGCTCGACGGCGACCTGCTGCTCGGTGTTCCGACGCTGCGGGCGGCCGAGCAGGCGCTGCGCCGGTGGCTGGCCGCGGCGGCGCTGGTGCGCCCGGCGGGAGAGGGCGGCGTGATCGCCGTCGCCGCCGAGCCGGCCGCCACCGCCGTGCAGGCGCTGGTGCGGTGGGACCCGGCGGCCTTCGCCCGCCGCGAGCTGGCCGACCGGGCCGACCTGGGCTATCCGCCGGCCGCGCGGATCGCCGAGCTGACCGCTCCGTATTCGGCCCTTGACGAGTTCCTGACCGCGCTGGCCCTGCCCGACGACACGCAGATCCTCGGCCCGACCCCGGTGCAGGCCGGCGACGGTCCGGAGGCGCAACACCGGGTCCTGATCCGGTGCGCCCGCGCCGGCGGACGGAAACTGGCCGAAGCGCTCAAGGCGACCCAGGGCGTGCGATCGGCGCGTAAGGCGCCGGTGCACGTCCGTATCCGCATCGACCCCGTCGACCTGGCCTGACGGGCGCCTTGGAGGGCATCTGAGGCGTGGCGCGGAGCACAGGGCCGCTTCGTTAGACTTGTTCTCGCGGGGGCGGGGATACGCGAAGTTGAGACGAACGGACGGCAAATCGTGGCGATCCAGCAGATCCGGCTGTTCGGCGACCCGGTGCTGCGCACCAAGGCCGAACCGGTGGTCGACTTCGACCGCGAGCTGCGCCGCCTCGTCAAGGACCTGACGGACACCATGCTCGACGCCCCCGGCGCGGGCCTGGCCGCCCCGCAGATCGGCGTCTCGGTGCGCGTGTTCGCCTACAACGTCGAGGGCGAGGTCGGGCACCTGATCAACCCGCGGCTGGACCTGTCCGACGAGACACAGCACGGCGACGAGGGCTGCCTGTCCATCCCCGACCTGCCGTTCCCGTGCACGCGCGCGCTGCGGGCCGTGGCGCGCGGCTTCAACGAGTACGGCGAGCCGGTCGTGATCGAGGGAAGCGACAAGCTGGCCCGCTGTTTCCAGCACGAGACCGACCACCTCGACGGGGTGCTGTTCATCGACCGGCTCGACCGCGAGACCCGCAAGGCCGCGCTGCGCGCGATCCGGCAGGCCGACTGGGCCAACGGCGGCGCGGACGGCAACGGCGCGATCCCGGCGATCAAGGTCTCGCCCCACCCGACCTTCGGACAAGCGCGCTAGCGGCGGGAGGGCCAGGACATGAGGGTGCTGTTCGCCGGTACGCCGGAACCCGCCGTCGCCTCGCTGCGGGCGCTGCTCGCCTCGCGGCACGAGGTCGTCGCGGTCCTCACCCGCCCGGACGCGCCGACCGGGCGCGGACGGCGGATGGAGGCCTCGCCGGTGCGCCGCGTCGCCGACGAGGCCGGCCTCGAGGTGCTCACGCCGGGCCGTGCGCGCGACCCGGAGTTCCTGGCGCGGCTGGCGCGACTCGCGCCGGACGCGTGCCCGGTCGTGGCGTACGGCGGCCTGATCCCGCCCGCCGCGCTGGCGGTGCCGCGGTTCGGCTGGATCAACCTGCACTTCTCGCTGCTGCCGGCCTGGCGCGGCGCCGCGCCCGTGCAGCACGCGATCCTGGCCGGGGACGAGGTCACCGGCGCGTGCACCTTCCGCCTGGAGCAGGGCCTGGACACCGGGCCGCTGTTCGGCAGCGTGACCGCGCGGATCGGCCGCGCCGACACCAGCGGCGACCTGCTCGAACGGCTCGCCGCCGACGGTTCGCGGCTGCTGGTCGCCACGCTCGACGGCGTCGAGGAGGGCAGGCTGGCCGCGGTGGCGCAGCCGGCCGAGGGCGTCACGCTGGCGCCGAAGCTGACCACCGAGGACGCGCGGATCGACTGGAAGACCCCGGCGATGCACGTCGACCGGCAGGTGCGCGCGTGCACTCCGGCGCCCGGCGCCTGGACGACGCTGGACGGCGAGCGGGTCAAGATCTTCCCGCTTTCCCCGATTCCCGGCGTGACCGACGTCGAGCCCGGCGCGATCGTCTCGGACAAGCGCGGCCTGCAGGTCGGCACCGGCTCCGGCCACACGGTGCGGCTCGGCGAAGTGCAGGCGCAGGGCAAGAAGCGCATGTCAGCGGCCGACTGGGCGCGCGGCATGCGGCTGCCGGACGGCGCCCGCTTCGAGTAGCACGCAGTCGGCGACGCGCTCTGTGTCCGATCGGTCGGCGGAGCCTCCGGCGCACGGGATAATGGTCTGATGCGTACCGACCCGGCCCGACTCGCCGCTTACGACACCCTCCGCGCGGTGTCTGAGCGCGACGCCTATGCGAACCTCGTCCTGCCTAAGATGCTCGCCGACCGCGGACTGGACACACGCGACGCGGCGTTGGCGACCGAGCTTGCCTATGGTGCACTGCGCGGACGGGGAACGTACGACGCGATCCTCGCTGCGTGCGTCGACCGGCCGCTCAACCAGCTCGACCCGGAAGTACTCGACGTTCTGCGCCTCGGCGCACACCAGTTGCTCAACACGCGCATTCCGGCGCACGCGGCGACGGACGCGTCGGTCGAGCTTGCGCGCGACGTCGTGCACGAGGGCGCGGCGCGTATGGTCAACGCGGTACTGCGTAAGGTCGCGCGCGCTGACCTGCGCGAGTGGGTGGACCGGGTCGCGCCCGATCCGCAGGCTGATCCCGAGGGCTACCTCGCGGTGCACCGCTCGCACCCGGTCTGGGTCGTCTCAGCCCTCTGGGACGCGCTGGCCGCGCACCGCGGCCGTGCGGCGGCCTACGACGAGATCGACCAGCTGCTCGAAGCCGACAACCTGCGCCCGGGCGTCACGCTCGCCGCGCGGCCGGGGCTGTCCGAGCAGTCCGACCTCGTGAAGCAGGGCGCCGAGCCGGGACGTTACGCGCCGACCGCCGCGTATCTGCCGGAAGGCGACCCCGGGCACGTGGAGCTCGTGGCGCGCGGTCGTGCGGGCGTGCAGGACGAGGGCAGCCAGCTCGTCGCGCTGGCCCTGATCGCCGCGCCGCTCGAAGGCGTCGCGGGTCCGGGCACCGACCCGGGCACCGACTCACGCTGGCTCGACCTGTGCGCCGGCCCCGGCGGCAAGGCCGCGCTGCTGGCCGCCATCGGGTCGCAGAGCGGCGCGCAACTGGTCGCCGCCGAACTGGCTCCGCACCGCGCCCGGCTGGTGAAGCGCGCGCTGCAGCCGATCCGCGGCGCGCACAAGGTGATCATCGCCGACGGAACGCAGCCGGCCTGGCTCCCCGACGGCTTCGACCGCGTGCTGCTCGACGCGCCGTGTACCGGCCTCGGCGCGCTGCGCCGCCGTCCTGAGTCGCGTTGGCGGCGCGAGCCCGGCGACGTGGCCAAGCTCGCGGCCACCCAGAAGAAGCTGCTCGCCACGGCGCTGGACTCGGCGCGGCCCGGCGGTCTGGTCGCGTACGCGACCTGTTCGCCGCACCTGGCCGAGACGCGGCTGGTCGTCTCGGACGTGCTGGCCAAGCGCGACGACGTCGAGCAGATCGACGCGCGCCCTTACCTGCCCGGCGTGCCGGAGCTCGGTGACGGTCCCGACGTGCAGCTGTGGCCGCACATTCACGACACGGACGCGATGTACTTGGCGCTGCTGCGGCGGCGGTAGTCGCGGACAAGCGTCCGCCGCAGGAACCGCAGTCAGCTCATCCGACCGACGCGGCCATCTGACTGACGCGTCGGCTTGCTGGCACAGCTGTCTGAGCGACGGCGGCCGGCGACGTCAGTTCGACGTGTCCCGCTCCCGCTCAAGCCGGCCCAGCTGCGCAATCGTGGCCGCTTCCGCGGGATCTGCCGGTGTGTCCAGGAACGCGTCGATGATCTCGCGTACCAGCGTCTCGGTCGCGAGCCGGTAGCTGAGCACCAGGACGTTCGCGTCGTTCCAGCGCCGTGCCCCTCGCGCGGTCTCCGCGTCGACGCACAGTGCGCCACGTACGCCCGGCACCTTGTTCACGGCGATCGACGCGCCTGTGCCCGTATAGCAGAACAGCACGGCCTTATCGGCGCGGCCCTCGGCGACCGCGCGGCCCACTTCTTCGGCCACCCGCACCCAGTCCGCGGGCCGATCCGCGAGCGGACCGGCGGTGACGACGTCGAGGCCACGCTTGCGCAAGTGCTCGATCGCCGCGTCGGTGGACGTGGTGCGCTCGTCACTGCC
>JBOHCW010000367.1:0-6641 GCA_050725375.1 Actinocrinis sp.
GGGAGAGCGGATCGCTCAGCGGGCGTAGTTCTTCAGATAGTCGGGAAGCGCGGTGCCTTCGGCCAGTGCGGCGTCCGGAACCGGGTCGCCCGCGGTCAGCCTGAGCGGGATGACGCCGGCCCAGTAGGGCAGTTGCTCGTCGCCCGGCTCCTCACCAAGGTGGTCACCGCGCACCTTGAGCGAGACCTGCTCCAAGGCGACCGCCACGATCGCCGTCATCGCCAGTTCCTTCGGCGTGGGCGGGCGGGTGTCGGCGGAGCGGCCGGGGGCGACGTGGTCGATGAGGGCGGCCATCGCCGCCCGGCGCTCTGCGCCGTCGGTGACCACGCGAGCAGTGGCGTGGATGACCACCGAGCGGTACGGCGCCGAATGGTGCAGCCACGAACGAGCGAAGACGAGGCCGTCGATGAGTGTGATCGTCACACCTATCGGCTCACCGTCGAGGAGGGAGAACCGGCTGCCTGACGAGCCGTGGATGTAGAGGGTGTCGCCGGTGCGCGCGTGTACGGTCGGTAGCACGACCGGGGCGCCGTCGCGGATGAAGCCGACGTGGCAGACGAGCGCTTCGTCGAGGACGGCGTGCACGGCGGCGCGTTCGTAGCTCGCGCGCGAGGCGTAGCGGGTCGGCGTCGTGCGATCGGTCGGTGTGTACTCACCGGTGGACGTCTGGGCCGGTATGGCCTGCTCACCTAGCGGCATCTATTGTCCTAGTACATAATAGGCATTGTGTTGGAACAAAGCTCCTGGGTGGCAGAGTACGAGGTCAGCGGAGCGCGCGCAAGCGATATCGCGGCGAGCATCGAGGCCGCGATCACGCACGCGCGACTGGCGCCCGGCGATCCGCTGCCGCCGGTGCGCGACCTGGCGGCGCAGCTGCGGGTCAACGCGAACACGGCGGCGAGCGCCTATCGGCTGCTGCGCGACCGCGGCACGGTCGAGACCCGCGGGCGCAACGGGACGCAAGTGCGCAACCGTCCGGCGACGAGCCCGGCGCGGCGGTCACTGTCGCTGCCGCTCGGCACGATCGACCTGTCGACCGGCAATCCCGACCCCGCGCTGCTGCCACATCTGACGCCGCGTCCGGTCACGCATCCGCACCTTTACGGCGAGCCGGTGCTCGACCCGGCGCTGCGCCGGCACGCGGAACGGCTGCTCGCGCGCGACGGCGTCGATCCCGAGTACGTCGCGTGCACCTTCGGCTCGCTGGACGGCATCGACCGGCTCCTCGCGACGCACGTGCGGCCCGGGGACGCGGTCGCCGTCGAGGACCCCGGCTGGACGCAGCTTCTCGACCTGCTGGCGGCCAACGGGCTGACCCCGCTGCCCGTCGCCGTGGACGGCCAGGGCCCGGATCCGGCCGGTCTCGCCGCCGCGCTGGCCGCCGGGGCGAAGGCCTTCATCGTCACCACCCGCGCGCAGAACCCGTACGGCGCGAGCGTCAGCGAGCAGCGCGCGCTGGAGCTGCGCCGCGTGCTGCGGGACCACCCCGAGGTGCTGACCGTCGACGACGACCACGGCGCGGACGTCACGGCCGGCCCGCCACATCCGCTGGCCGAGGCGACCCGGCACTGGGCCTATCTGCGCAGCGCCTCGAAGGCGTACGGACCGGACCTGCGGATCGCGCTGCTCGCCGGCGACGCGATCACGCACGACCGAGTCGCGGGCCGGCTTCGGCACACGGCCCGGCACGTGAGCCGCATCATCCAGACCACGTGGGCGGATGCGTTGGCCGACCACACGACGCAACGCCTAGTGCACAGCGCGGGCGAAAGGTACGACGAACGCCGCAACGCACTTATCGACGCCTTAACCGCGCGCGGCATCACGGCGCACGGGCGCAGCGGTCTGAACGTATGGGTGCCGGTCCCGGATGAGAGCGCCGCACTCAGCGCGCTGCTCGCGGCGGGCTTCGCGGCGGCGCCCGGCGCGTGGTTCCGCATTCGCAGTGGCAGTGCCCTACGCGTGACGACCGCGTCGCTCGACCTAAGCCGGTGCGATCGGATCGCGGAAGCGCTCCTCACCGGCATGAGCCGCGCATCCGATCCGCGCACGGACGGCGACACCGGCTGGACGTGAACGGACCGGCGCGGCGAACGTGCGCCGCGCCGGTCCGTCACCTGTAGGTTTCCTACAACTCAGCGGGCCGCTCGTTGTAGACTCCCGAGTACTCCTGGCCGGAAAGCTTCTGGATCTCCACGATGACCGCGTCGGTCACCGCCCGCCTGGCCCGCGAGTTCTCGGCCACCGCCTCGCCGGGGAACTCGATCTTCGACGCGTCGATCGGCTCGCCGAAGCGCACCGTGACCGGCACGATCTTCGGCAACTTCGCGCCGACCGGCAGCACCTTCTGGGTGCCCTCGACGGCCACCGGGACGATCGGGGCGCCGGACTTGAGGGCGAGCCAGCCGACGCCGACCTTGCCGCGGTAGAGGCGGCCGTCCAGCGACCGGGTGCCCTCGGGGTAGATGACGAACGCGCCGCCGGAGTTGATCACGGCCAGCGACTGGTCCAGCGAGTCCTTGGCCGCGCGGTGGTCGCCGCGGCGCACCGGGATCGCGCCGATCGCGGTGAAGAACGCCCGCATCAGCCGCCCCTTGGCCCCGCGGCTCTCGAAGTACTCGGCCTTCGCGATGAAAACCACCCGGCGCGGGGCGACCATCGGGATCAGCATCGAGTCGACGAACGAGAGGTGGTTGGAGGCGAGGATCACCGGTCCGCGCGCGGGGAGGTTCTCCCGGCCCTCCACCCTCGGCCGCCACAACGTCAGCGACAGCCGGGTGATCATGGCCTTCAACACCACGTAGAACACGCCACGCCTCTCCAGTTCAGAACCGCGACGCCGGGCACGGCCGCCACGGTCGGGCCGGAATCGAAGGATACGGCCTCACCTCGTGCGGGTGACAGCGACCCGACACGGTCGGCCGGATCCGACAACCCGGCGGCTCGGCAGTTGACTGCGTTCATGCGCTCACCCGTCCCGTCAAGTCCGGTGGACACTGCGGTTCCCCTCCTCGGCGCGCCGGCGCCGAGCGACGCCGCGCAAGTCCTTGCCGCAGCCGTCGCGAACAAGCCGATCGTGCCAAAACCCGCAAGTATCCCGCTGAATCCGCGTGCGGCCACAACCGCTAAAGCCGCAGCAACCGCGCTGCCCGCGAGGCTCGGGTGACCGCCGCCGAGCGCCCGCCGTCCGTGCCTCCGTCACGGCTGCCGCGCACCGCACCGGCACTCGCCCGCAGCGGCCGCGATGGTCGCAAAGGCGGCGCGGGCCACGACGGCTGCGAGGCCACACGGTGGTCCGATCCACGCGTCGCAAAGGCGTACGCGCAGCGCGAGGACGAGGCGGACCGCAGACACGTCTGGCCGGCCCTGGGGGAGGCCGTACGGCCGACGAAACCTAGCCGCGTGTCGGGACGCCCTGACGGCACCGTCCTCGAATTGGGCTGCGGACTCGGCGCGCTGGCTCAGCGGCTGGCCGACACGCATTGGCTGCGGGTATACGCATTCGATGTCTCACCGACGATGCACCGGCTCGGCGCGGCCCGTTACCGCGACGCGTGGGTCGTACGGACGTTACCGGATCCGCGCGGCCGTATTCCGCTGCGGCGCGCGCAGTGCACGGCCGCGATCGCCCATCGGGTGTTACTCCATTCGGCGCATCCACTCATGATCGTCGGATTGTTGACCGACGCGCGCAGGGTGCTGCGTCCGGGCTCGGCACTGGCGATCGTCGAGCCGGACCACCGAGCCGGCCAAGGGGCGGCGACGGACGGCGCCGCGTACGCGGACGGCGCCCCGTACGTCGAGCACTACGGACTGCGCGACGGATCAACGCTGCCGACGACCGCGTGGCGCTACACCCCCGCGACGATCGTGGACTGCCTGACGCGGTCGGGCTTCGCGATCGACGAGATCCGGCCGCTGCCGAGCGATCCCGGCGGCGACGCGCTGCTGCTGTACCGCGCTACCGCAGTCACGCGGCCTCCGTCGGGCATGCAGCTGTCGTGAGAGCGCGTACAGCGGATGCCTGTAGTGCCCTGCCGGCTCAGGCGGCCGGCTGTGACTCTCCGGCGGCACGTAGCGCGTCGACGATGCCTGTGTCATGTGGACCCAGGAACGTGGGGTCCGGCGTGAACGTGCCCTGGTACAGCGCGTTGACGCCGGCGAGGACTTCGCGCGCCTGGTCGTGCACGAACTCCTGCTCGCTGATCCGGCGTGCGGCGTCGCCGTCGCCCACGCCGTAGGTCTCGATTCCGGCGGCGCGGCACAGGTAGACGGCGCGGGGCACGTGGAAGGACTGGCTGATCACGATGGCGTGGCCGACGCCGAAGACCCGCTTGGCCCGCGCGCAGGTCTGCCAGCTGTCGAAGCCGGCGTAGTCGAGCACGATCAGCGAGGACGGCACGCCGTGCGCGACCAGGTAGTCGCGCATCGCCTTCGGCTCGTTGTAGTCGACGCTGGAGTTGTCGCCGGAGACCAGGAAGACCTTGATCTTGTGCGCGTGCCACAGCGCGAGCGAGACGTCGAGGCGCGAGGCGAGGTACGGGCTCGGCGTGTCACCGGAGACGGCCGCGCCGAACACGATGCCGACCGGCTCGGCGGGCACGTCCGCGATCGAGCGCACGTATGCGTCGCCGCTGATCCGTACGAAGGACACCGGGAGGAAGGACAGCGCGGCCAGTACGCAGATCACCTGGTAGGCGCGGCGAAGTCGGCGGCGGAGCGCATACGTCGGCGGCGTGCCGTCTTCGTGCTCGGACTCAGTGGGCCCAGCGGGTTCAGTGGGTCCAGCGGGTTCAGTGGGTCCAGCGGGTTCAGTAGGCTCGGTGAATCGGGCGACTTCCGTGGGTTGCGCGGATTGACTGGAGTCATTTGATTCGGGCGCCTGCCCGGCGCCGTCCCGCCGTTCTTCGGTCACTGGACCGCTCCCCCTCCGCCCCGTCACGCCGTCGGCCTTTGAATGCCTTGACGACGCGCGCTGCGGCTCGGTTCCCTGCCGCCCCCGCCGAGGGCGCGTGGAGGGCTCAGACCGCGCGGGAGCGGCGGCGCAGCGCCAACTCGTCGACCGCGCCGTGGCCGAGCAGGGAGGCCGGCGGCTCGACCGTCGCGCCGTCCACCGGTTCGCCGGGCAGTTGCGGGAGCACCGCCTCGATCTCGCGCCACACGGCGCCGATCGAGATGCCGAAGACCCCCTGGCCGGCGTGCACCAGCTCGACCACCTCTTCGGCCGAGGTGCACTCGTACACGGTCGCGCCGTCGCTCATCAGCGTGATGCCGGCGAGTTCGGCGCTGGCCCGCGCGTGCACGTGGGCGACCGCCGCGCGGATGTTGTGCAGCGACACCCCGGTGTCCAGCAGCCGCTTGACGATCTTGAGGATCACGATGTCGCGGAAGTTGTACAGGTATCCGGCCCCGGAACCGGCGACCGGCGTCAGCGACGGACGCACCAGGTCGGTGCGCGCCCAGTAGTCCAGCTGGCGATAGGTGATCCCGGCGGCGGCGCAGGCGACCGTGCCGCGGTATCCGTAGGAGTCGAACGGATCCGGGGCAGCGCCGCGCGCTCCGGTGGCCACCACCGCGCCCACGCCCACCTCCGTTCCGCACGCCGTCATGACGTCCGACCGCTGCCGCTCGTACCGCTCGCCGCCCGGGCGCCGCGCCGCCGCCGTGTCAGCCGACACCGCTGCCTTTTGCGACTGCGCCCGTCATGTTGTCATCCCATCCCGAACCGGTCCCGCAAACCCGCCGAACCGGTGACACGCCCGTCCGCGTGTCGCGTGCCCTGCCCGTCTCGCCCCGCCTGCCCGCCCGCCGCCTGCGGCGGATCCGACCGGACTGTACGGGCTCTGCCGACCGTACGCAGTCGCCCTGCCCGCGTCAACGACCGCCGCGCACGCCACGCCGGGCGGCCCGGATCGGCCGGCGGATCAGGCCTCGAAGTCCTCCGGCGAGATCTGGTCGAGGAACTCGCGAAAGCGCTCGACCTCGTCTTCCTGGTCGTCCGGCAGCAGGATGCCGGCCTCGGCCAGCACCTCCTCGGCGGCGAAGATCTTCGCGCCGCAGCGCAGCGCCAGCGCGATGCCGTCGGAGGGGCGCGCCGAGACGGTCACGCCGCCGTCGAAGACCATCTCCGCGAAGAAGGTCCCACCGCGCAGCGAGGTGATCCGCAGCGCGGTCAGCTGCCGGCCGAGCGCCTTGAGCGCGTCTCGGAACAGGTCGTGGGTCAGCGGTCGCGGGGGCGCGGCTCCCTCAAGCGCGGCCGCGATCGCGCTCGCCTCGCCCTGACCGATCCAGATCGGCAGGAATCGCTCCCCCGAGCTCTCCCGGAGCAGCACGATCGGCAGATTGGACGGCAGTTCGACGCGAACGCCGACAACGTCGAGTTCGTTCACGATAGACACCCTAGCGCGCACCGGGGCGCATAACGCGCCCGGGGACGCTCACTATCGGCAGGCGACTGTAGTAACCCCATGGCGTGATCAGCTGCGTGCACAACGCTGTTTGCCGAGCTGTTCACCGGCCGCGTCCCTGTACCGTCCGCCGCGCCGCGGTCAGCCGCGCAGCAGGGCGGCGCGCACCAGCGCGGCGTGCAGCCGGACGGCCGCGGCGGCCGCCTCGGCGCCCCTGCCGGGGGCGGCGAGCAG
>JBOHCW010000368.1:0-3536 GCA_050725375.1 Actinocrinis sp.
GGATTCCTCCGATCGCGGCGGCCCGCAACGTCCTACCGCCTTACGCCTTACTAGCTAAGTGTTATGACGTACAAGCCCGATGTATGAGCTATGACTTACTTCGTACGGCTCGATTCCCTACGGCTCAATACCCACGACTCAGCGCGCGCCGAGCAGGTGCTCGACCGCGAGCTGGTTGAGGTGCGAGTAGTGGTAGCCGCGCTCGCCGAACGTGTCGGGGTCGAACTGCTCGGCGCGCAGCGCGGCCGCGGTCTCGCCCGCCGACAGCGTCGGCACGGACAGCTCGTTCACCCGCGAGGCCTCCAGCGCCGCCTGCACCTCGGGGTCGGCGCGGAACGCCGCCGCGCGCTCCTTCAGGATCAGGTACGTGCGCATGTTCGCGGCCGCCGAGACCCACACGTCCTCGGCGTCCTCGGTGCGGCCCGGCTTGTAGTCGAAGTGCCGCGGGCCGTCCCAGCCGCTGGTCTCCAGCAGGTCCACCAGGAAGAACGCGCTCTGCACGTCGCCGTGGCCGAACACCAGGTCCTGGTCGAACTTCGGGCCGTGCTGGCCGTTGAGGTCGATGTGGAACAGCTTGTCCTGCCACAGCGCCTGCGAGATGCCGTGCACGAAGTTCAGGCCGGCCATCTGCTCGTGGCCGACCTCGGGGTTCAGGCCCACCATCTCGGAATGCTCCAGGGTGCTGATGAACCCCAGCGCGTGCCCGATCGTCGGCAGCAGGATGTCGCCGCGCGGCTCGTTCGGCTTCGGCTCCAGCGCGAAGCGCAGGTCGTACTTCTGCTCCTTGACGTAGCCCGCCAGGAAGTCGATCGACTCCTTAAAGCGGTCCAGCGCCGCCCTTACGTCCTTGGCCGCGTCGCTCTCCGCGCCCTCGCGCCCGCCCCAGAACACGTAGGTCTTCGCGCCCAGTTCGGCCGCCAGGTCCAGGTTTCGCATCACCTTGCGGATCGCGTGCCGGCGCACGGCGCGGTCGTTCGAGGTGAACGCGCCGTCCTTGAACACCGGGTGCAGGAACAGGTTGGTGGTCGCCATCGGCACCGCCAGGCCGGTCTCGTCGATGGCCTTGCGGAACGCCGCGACCGCCCGGTCCCGGTCCGGCTCGACTGCCAGCAGGTCGTCGTCGTGGAACGTGACGCCCCAAGCGCCCAGCTCGGCGAGCTTGTGCACGCTGCGCACCGGGTCCAGCGGCGCGCGGGTCGCGTCGCCGAACGGGTCGCGCGCCTGCCAGCCGATCGTCCACAAACCGAAGCTGAAGTGGTCTTCCCGGGTGGGCTGGAAGCTCATCGCAGACTCCCGATCGTTTTAGTCAACTATTTGGACCAAATCTAAGCACGACCGGGCGCCGGTTGCCAAGGCGTCGCGTCCTTCCAGGTGGCGCGCGGCCGACTGTGCCGTCGGCGTGGCGTTAACCTTGGGCGCATGCTGACGGACGCTGGCGCGACAGGTGTACCGATGCGGCACGCCACGATGCGCGAGCGCAACCTGGCCGTGCTGCTCGGCGTCATCGCCGCGCACCAGCCGGTCACCCGTGCCAGGCTCGCCGCACTGACCGGATTCACCAAGACGACTGTGTCGAACCTCATAGCCGTCCTCGCCGACGCGGGACTCGTCCTAGACGGCGACGTCGTGCATGAAGGCGAGCGCGGACGCCCTGGGATCGGCGTGGCGGTTAACGGCGACGGCGCCGCCGGCCTCGGCTTGGAAGTCAATGCGGACTACCTCGCCGCGTGCGTCCTCGACTTCGGCTGGCGGGTGCGTTACCGGCATCTGGTCGCCGCGGACAACCGCAATCGTTCACCAGGCGAGATCGCCGACGCCCTGTCAGATCTGGCCGCACGCGCGGTCGACTCGGCACGTGAGCAGGGTCTGTCCGTGACCGGCGCGTTCGCCGCGCTGCCCGGATTCCTGGACCGCGCCGGCATCCTGCACGCACCGAACTTCGGCTGGCGCGACGTGCCGGCCGACCAGCTGCTCGACCTCGGCCGGCCCGGCCTGAAGCTGAAGACGGGCGCGGACAACGAGGCCAACCTGGCCGCGCTGGGCGAGCTGTGGTTCGGCGCCGGCCGGTCACTGGGCGACTTCCTGCACGTCACCGGCGAGATCGGCATCGGCGCCGGCATCATCCTCGGCGGCAAGGTGTTCCGCGGCGCCCGAGGCTACGCGGGCGAGCTGGGCCACATCCAGGTCGCACCGGACGGCCCGCCGTGCGCGTGCGGCTCGCGCGGCTGCCTGGAACGCGTCGCCGGGCAGGAGGCCATCCTGCGCGAGGCGGGCCTCGGCGACCTGGTCGCCGGATCCTCCGCCGGACCCGAGGAATCGATCTCCGCGCTGGTCGGCCTGCTCGAAGCCGGCGACCCGGCCGCGATAGCGGCGGTGGAACACGCCGGACGCCTGCTCGGCGGCGCCCTGGTCTCAGCGGTCAAAGTGTTAGATCCCGACGCCGTCGTGTTGGGCGGAATCTTCTCGCCGCTCGCACCCTGGGCCAAACCCGCGGTCGAGGAGGCGCTGCGGGCCGGCGCGCTGTACGGAGTGTCGCCGACGGTCGTGGTTTCGCCGCTCGCCGGCGATGCGGCGGTGTTGGGCGCGGCCGGCCAGGTCGTCGAGCGCGTCCATGCGGACCCTGCGCTGCTGCTGCGCTGAGAGGTCTTCGTCCGCGCCAGGTGTGCGGCTTTCGGCGCAGAGCGCTGCGACCTGGATCGTCAGGTCGTCGACCGGCGCACGATCCGGATCGCGTCAGGTCCCGGCCCGGACGGTTCCGGCGCGCCGGCCAGCACGTTCACGACCGCCTGCGCAAGCGTGTCACCGAGGGCTGACATGCCGATGGACAGCGTGCTCAGCGGCGGATAGGCGAGCGCGGCGGACGGGATGTCGTCGGCGCCGATGACGGCGAGGTCTTCGGGCGCTGACAGGCCGTGCGCGCGCATGCCGACCAGGACGGCGAGGGCCACCTCGTCGTTGTAGGCGCACACCGCCGTGATCCGGGGCTCGGCGCGATTCCAGTCCGCGACCGCGCGGGCGGCCGTCGATCCGGCCGCCGCTTCGGCTTGAGCTTGCGCTCCCGCCTCGACCCCGGCGTTCGGGTCCAGCGGCACGGTGCGGACCAGGGGTTCGTCCAGCCCGAGGCGGTCGCAGACCTCGCGTACGCCTTCGAGCCGAGGCAGGCTGAAGAGCGTCAGGCGGTCGTCGTCGGGCATCGCGTAGCCGAGGCGCCTGTGTCCGAGCGCGGCGAGGTGTTCGGCCTGGCGGCGGCCGATCTCGCGTTGGAAGTCGGCGAAGGAACCCGAGCCGACTGTGTACACCGGGGCGATCACCGGGATGCCAGCCCGGCGGGCCGCGGCCTGCTCGCGCTCGTCGAGTACCTGGTCGTTGATCACCGCCGCGGGCGTGATCGCCTTCCACAGGTCGCCGACCGGCCGCGCCTCTCGCGAGTGCGCGTGCACGACCAGCGTCAGGCCCTCGCGGGCGAGCCGCACGGTCATCGCCTCGATGAGTTCCGCGATGGCCGCGCCTATCGGCCACTGCGGGATCAGGTGCAG
>JBOHCW010000369.1:0-8943 GCA_050725375.1 Actinocrinis sp.
CTATCGCGCCAACCTCACACTCGCCGCATGATCGTCACTCTGCGAGAGCCGCACCCCCAGCGTTTCGGTCGCGAGTCGGTAGCTGAGTACCAGGACGTTCGCGTCGTTCCAGCGCCGTGCTCCTCGCGCCGTCTCCGCGTCTACGCACAGTGCGCCACGTACGCCCGGAACCTTGTTCACGGCGATCGACGCGCCCGTGCCTGTATAGCAGAACAGCACTGCCTTATCGGCGCGGCCCTCGGCGACCGCGCGCCCCACTTCTGCGGCCACCCGCACCCAGTCCGCGGGCCGATCCGCGAGCGGACCGGCGGTGACGACGTCGAGGCCACGCTTGCGCAAGTGCTCGATCGCCGCGTCGGTGGACGTGGTGCGCTCGTCACTGCCGACGGTGACGCGTACAGGCGTGGCCGGTGTGTTAGGGCCCGATGTCTCGCTCATCTGGACTCAGCCTCCTGAGGCATCGTAGTGAGCCGCATAACGGGTCGTAAGACGTCCTCTAAGCGTTAGCGGGGCGTGGCGCGGGCAGCAGTGGTGAAGTACGACCAGCGTTCGCTCGCGGACTGCGGGCAGGCGTATCCAGTCTGCCTGTCAGTGCCTGTGTACGAGTGCGGGGTGCCGCGGATCGTCCACGCGCACCACGACATCGGCCGCGCCGACCGGGTCGGCTTCCTGCTCGTATCGAGCGTAGGCGGGCAACGTCCACGCCGCCTGCGCTGCGGTTTTCCGGGCCAGCGCAGCAGGTGAAAGCCACAGGTGCACGGCGAACGCAAAGGGCAGCCCGCGACCGAGCAGCAGCGCGCCGTCGAATAGCAGCACGCCACCCGGCGCCAGCGCGGTGTACGCGGCCCGGCTGGCCCGGTCGCGTTCGGCGTCCCACAGCGCGGGCAGCACTTTGCCGCTGCCGCCGGGTTCGAGCGGGCCGAACACCTCGCGCATCAGGGCCTTGGTGTCGAGCCACTCGTCGTAGAACAGGTCCGGGTCGGTGCGGCCGAACTCCAGCCGCAGCGAGGCCGGCCGCAGGAAGTCGTTCGCGGACACTCGCAGCGCCGCTCGTCCGCGCAGCCGCAGCGGGCCGACCAGCTGCTCGGCCAGCCGGCCCGGCTCGGCGGGCGGCGCCCCGTCGGGCGCGACGCGGACCCACGTGTCGCGCGGGTACTCCGCGATCCGGTCGGCGAGCTGTTCGACCAGGAGCGCCGGGGAGATCGCGCGTACGTCCACCGTCCCATCATCCCGGACGACGCGGCCGGCTTGTCAGCGCCGACGCGCCCGCGCCATCGTGACCGAGACGAATCGCGACGGAGGGGCACGACGTGGGAACGCTCTTGGAGGACATACCGGAGTCAGCGGCCTGGATCGCGGCCGCACTGCGCTCCTCGGGCTACCGCGCGGATTTCACGCCCCCCAGCCTCAAGGAGATCGACCGGTTCTTCGATGAACACACAGCCGCCGGCACGCCCAAACCGGGCGGCCTGCTGTCCGCCGGCCGGGGCCCGCGGATGTTCGCGCTCAGCTGCTACCTCGGCGAAGTCGTCCGCCGCCACCTCGGCGGCCACTGGCGGGTAGACGAGGAGGACCCCGAGGGCGAGGTCGACATGGAGCTGGTCCTCCCGGGCGGCGGCGTCATCTGGCCCGGCCAGCGGGTGATCAAGCGCTACCGCAACGGGTCCGAAGACGGCATCGCGGCCTACGGGCTCTACCTCGGACTACCGGTAGGCAACCCGTTCCCCGAGCGGCGAAAATCCCTCTTCCGCCGATCCAAGTAGTACCCAGCCCGGCACAGGGCCGACCCCGGGCCCGCGCCCGAGACGGCCGTCGTGCGGCGCGGGCGCACGGTGGGCGAGAATGGGCGCCATGACGGTCCAGATCTCGCCCTCGATCCTCAACAGCGACTTCGCCCGGCTCGCCGACGAGGTCGCCGCGATCTCGCGGTCCGCCGACTGGGTGCATGTGGACGTGATGGACAACCACTTCGTCCCGAACCTCACGCTCGGCCTGCCGGTGGTCGAGTCGCTGCACAGAGCGTCCGAACTGCCGCTCGACTGCCACCTGATGATCGAGGACCCGGACCGCTGGGCGCCCGCCTACGCCGAGGCCGGCGCGGGCTCGGTGACCTTCCACGTCGAGGCCGCCGCGGCCCCGATCCGCCTCGCCCGCACGCTGCGCCAAGCCGGTGCGCGCGCAGGCATGGCGCTGCGCCCGGCGACCCCGATCGAGCCGTACGAGGACCTGCTGCCCGAGCTCGACATGGTCCTGATCATGTCCGTCGAGCCCGGCTTCGGCGGCCAGAGCTTCCTGGAGTCGATGCTGCCCAAGGTCCGCCGCACCCGTGAGGCGATCAGCCGCCACGGCGGTCAGATCTGGCTCCAGATGGACGGCGGCGTGTCCATCGAAACGATCGAGCGCTGCGCCGACGCGGGCGCGGACGTCTTCGTCGCCGGCTCCGCTGTATACGCGGCCGACGACCGCGACAATGCAGTCCGCGAACTGCGCGCCCTCGCGGAGAAGGCGACCAGCGAGGCGTCCTGGGACAGTTCGCGGTGACCGATCCCTTGACCACGCCGATCCTCGAAGAGCTGTTCTCGCTGCGAGGGCGCACCGCGCTGGTGACCGGCGGCAGCTCAGGCATCGGATACGCGATCGCCGAGACGATCGCGCTGGCCGGCGCGCGCACCGTCCTGCTCGCGAGGCGCGAGGCCGGGCTCAAGGCCGCGGCGGAGCGGATACGCGCGACCGCAGGCGATGGGCGAGTCGTCGATGCTTCGCTCGACAACGCTGTCGATGTGCACTGGGTTGCCGCGGACGTGGCCGACCGGGTGCGGCTGGCCGAGGCCTGTGAGGAGGCGGTCGGGCTGGTCGGGGAGATCGACATCCTGGTCAACTGCGCCGGGGCCAATCCGCGTCCGCCGCTCGGGGCGCAGACGCTCGACGACTACGACGCGGTGATGGCGGCGAACATCGCCGGGCCGGTGCAGTTGGGGCAGCGGTTCGGGCCGCGGATGGCCGAGCGGGGGTGGGGGCGGATCGTGAACGTGGGCTCGCAGCAGTCGGTCTCGGCGTTCGGCGACAGCGGGCTGTACGGGGTGTCGAAGGCGGCGATCGCCGGACTGACGCGCTCGCAGGCCGAGGCGTGGTCGCGGCACGGCGTATGCGTCAACACGCTGATCCCCGGGTTCGTGCTCACGCCGCTGACGGCCGTCGCCGCGTCCGATCCCGTGCGCGTCAAGGCGCTGGCTGCGCGGTCGATGGCAGGGCGTAACGGGGTGCCTGAGGACTTCCGCGGCGCGGCGTTGTTCCTTGTCTCAGCCGCGTCGGCGTATGTAACCGGCCAGATGCTGTTCGTGGACGGCGGGTTCTCCGTCCACTGATCGTGCCCTGATCATGGTTCGGTCTGGTCTATTCGCCGCTTGCTTCCGTGGCGGGTTCGACGGTTGCGTAGAGCAGTGCGTGCAGGTAGACGGGCACGGCGTCCGGTCCTTCGTCGCTCGGGCCGATCTTTTCCAGTAGATCGGTCACGGCCGCGCGCACCGCGGCGTACCGCTCGGGCGTCATGTTGACCTTGATACTGCCGAGCTGCAGGCTCGTGTCCGGGCCCTCTTCGGGTTTTTTGACGACCACGTGGCCGGCCCGGATCTCGGTGCGCAGCCGGTCGCGGCCGGCGTCCATGATCGCGATCATCGTGTCGGTGTAGTCGTCCGACTGCGCCTGCCGGATGAGCATGTCGCTCTCGATCAGCAGCCGTTTCTGCGCGGGCCGATAACGCTTCTCGATGATGCCGGACACCACGCGGGTCTCGGCGACCAGCAGCAGTCCGGCCTCTTCGAGCTTCTTGACGTGCCGGTAGAGCTTGGTCTGGCCCTCGTCCAGCCTCTCGGCGATCTCCTTGACCGACATCGACTGGCCGCGCGTTCCGCTGGGGAACGCGCCGAGGATCGACAGGCGCAGCGGATCGGCCAGCAGCCGCAGGGTCTCCAGGTCGGTGACCTTCCGCTCCTCGACGACCTCGGGAACAGGCGCCCCCCCAGAGGGGACGGTGGACTCGCCCTCGCTGCCGGTGTTCGGTTCCGTCATCGCGCTGACCTCGTATTCTCGCGCAGGCTATCGCTCAGGTCTTGCGCAATGTTCGCACGTCTGCAACCGTTCACGCTAGTGTGAATGGCGCTGAAGCGGTGAACGCTCGCGGTGTCGCGAATCGGGAGGGTGAGATGAGCGGGGAGATGACGGCCGCGGCCGTCGAGTCGGTCGAATCGGCGGAGCTGGTCGAATCGGCGGCGTCGACACGGCGCATCGAGGAGGACGTCCAGCCGGGCGAGGTACCGCTGCGGCACAACCGGCGCTTCCAGACGCTGTGGATCGGGGGTGCGGGCTCGTTCCTCGGCGGGGCGCTCGTCACGCTCGGGGTGCCGCTGCTGATCCTCGGGATCACCGGCTCGGCGGTGCAGGCCGGCGCGTTCGGGTCCGTCGACGCCGCGGCGTCGCTGCTCGCGGGCCTGCCCGCGGGCATGGTGCTGGACCGCTACAACCGGCGCACGCTGATGATCGTGTCGGAACTGGTGCGGGTGCTCGCCTTCGCCAGCGTCGTCCTCGCCCTCTCGTCCGGGCGTCTGACGATGTTCCATCTGTTCTCGGTGGCCGC
Organism: Actinocrinis sp.; assembly: GCA_050725375.1. Classification (GTDB taxonomy): domain Bacteria; phylum Actinomycetota; class Actinomycetes; order Streptomycetales; family Catenulisporaceae; genus Actinocrinis. Next base: position 4,634 of record JBOHCW010000369.1, read on the forward strand.
GGTCTCCGGCGCGGCCAGGCCGTTCATCGGCTCGGCCCGCGCGCTGGCGACCCGTGCGGTCGTGCCGCCGCACCAGCTGACGAAGGCGCTCGCGTCCGAGGAGGTTCGCACGCACACCGCGTCGATCATCGGTCCATCGCTCGGCGGCGTCCTGTTCGCGGTCTCGCGCACGCTTCCGCTGCTCGGCGCCGTGGTCGGATTCGCAGTCTCCATGGTCTGCGGGCTGGCGATCCCGCGCGACGACCAGGGGAGCCGGGAGCGGCGCGAGCAGGCCGCCGGCGGCGCGTTCGACGGGATCAAGATCCTGATGCGCGATCCGGTGCTGCGGATCTCGCTGATCGCGCTGTCCCTGGTCAACCTCGGCGGCACCGCGATCGAACTGGTCGTCGTGGTGCTGGTGCGCGAGCACGGCGGCTCCTCCTCGGCGGTGGGCCTGGCGCTCGCGCTGGCCGCGCTCGGTGGGCTGCTCGGTTCGGGCCTGGTCACGCGGCTGCACCGGATCTTCGCGCCCGGTTGGCTGCTGATCGCGCTGTGCCTGTGGGTCGGCGCGGTCAACGTCGGTCTCGTCGCTCCGCTCGGTGCGGGCTGGTACGGCGCGGTGCTCGGGGTGACGATGCTGGGTGTTCCGGCGGCGGTCGTGCTGCTGGACGTGCTGATCTTCCGTCAGGTCGACGACGCGGTGCGCGGCCGGACCATCGGCGCCACGATGACGCTGCTCAGCGTCGGGGTCTCGCTCGGCCCGCTGGCGGCCGGCCTGCTGCTGCAATACGCCGGTTCGGTCGCCGCGGTGTTCGTCTTCAGCGGCGTGATGGTACTGGCCGGGATCACCGCGATGAGCAGTAAGGCGGTGCGCGCCGCCAAGTGGCCGGTACCTAACTCGGATGCCGCCGCGGATGCGGGCGTCTGAGGTAGCGCTTCGGCCGTCTGAGGTACCCAAGGACCTACCTAAGGTAGCTGTGGGCTGCGGAGTGGAGCCCAGATTCGGGAATCCGACTGATCCGCGGGTGCTACCTGGGGGCGGATCGTAGAGAACGTCGGAGAGAGAACGAGACAGACCGAACGAGACAGACCAACGGGCAATCAAGTCCACGAGGGGCGATCAACATGATGAGTGCGACATTCGGCCGGGAGATGGCGAAGATCCACTTCGAGCAGCTGTTCGAGGAGGCTCGGCACGACCGTCTCGTCGGCAGCCTGAAGCGCGAGCGGCGCAGCCGGAAGCACGCGCAGGCGTCGGCTCCGGCCGCCGTGATACGGCGGCGGCACGGAGAGCCGTGCGCGCAGGACCTCGGCTGAGGGTTCGAGCGCGGCGGCCGGGGAGCGGATGATGAAGATCGGAACGGGACGCGTGTTCCACGGGACGGAGTCCGGCGACTCCGGCTCGGGGCTGGTCGCGGTGCCGCCTGTGGAAACGATCGTGCACCCGAACGGCGGACGTGGAATGCTCGAAAGCGTGTCGAGCAGATCCGTCAGTCCGATCTTCGTGGGCCGTCAGTACGAGCTGGCCCGGCTGCGCTCCGCCTTCGTGCGGACCGTGGCCGGCGAGCCGCAGACGGTCCTGATCGGCGGCGAGGCGGGAATCGGCAAGAGCCGCCTGGTCGAGGAGTTCGCCGCCCGGCTGGACGCGACGGTCGCGATCGGGGCGTGCATCGAGATGGGCGGCGGGGACGGCGTGCCGTTCGGCCCGTTCGCCGCGGCGCTGCGGTCGCTCGACAGCAGGGGGTTGATCGACCGCGAGAGCTGGGAGGGCCGTGAGTTGGCCCGCATCCTGCCGGAGCTGGGGGAGCCCCCGCAGCGCCGGCAGGACGACGAATACCTGCGCATCCGGTTGTTCGAGGCGGTGCAGGCCGCGCTGCTTAAGGCGTGCGCGGGGCGGCCGCTGGTCCTGGTGATAGACGATCTGCACTGGGCGGACCGGGCCAGCCGCGAGCTGTTCGGCTATCTGGCGCGGGTCTCGCGCGGCGGGTCGGTGCTGACCGTCGGTACCTACCGGGCCGACGAGTTGCACCGCGGTCATCCGCTGCGGCCGTTCCTGGCCGAACTGGAGCGGGTGCGCGGTGTCGAACGGCTCGAACTGGAGCGCTTCAACCGGGCGCAGACCGCGCTGCAGCTGCGCGGCATCCTCGACCGTGAGCCGGAACCGCGCGAGGTGGACGAGGTCTTCTGCCGGGCCGAGGGCAACGCCTTCTTCACCGAGGAGGTCGCCTGCGGGGTGGCGACCGCCGGCGCCGGGCCCGAACTGTCCTGGAGCCTGCGCGACCTGTTGATGGCCAGGGTGGAGCAGCTGCCCGAGCTGGCGCAGCGGCTGCTGCGGCTGCTGGCCAGCGCCGTGCAGCCGGCCCATCCGCCGCTGATCGCGGCGGTGGCCGGATTGGACGAGGACGAGCTGACCGAGGCGCTGCGGCCGGCGTTCACGGCGAACGTGCTGGTCGCCGGGGAGCGGGAGACCTACCGGTTCCGGCACGCCCTGATGCGCGAGGTCGTGTTCGGCGAGCTGCTGCCGGGCGAGCACACCCGGATCTACCTGCGGCTGGCCGAGGAGCTCGACCAGCATCCGGACCTGGTCTCAGCGGACTGTTTCGACGTGGAGCTCGCGCACTACTGGTATCGGGCGCACGTACCGGACAAGGCGTTGCAGGCCGCCTTGTTCGCCGCGGAGGCCGCGCGCCGGCAGTATGCCTTCTCCGATGAGCTGGCCATGTTCGAACGCGCACTCGAACTGTGGGACCAGGTGCCGCACGAGCCGGGCACGCAGCCTGACGACATCTACCTGATGTACCGCGCGTCGCTGGCCGCCGGACGGGCCGGCGCGATGGACCGCGGGCTGGCGTTCGCCGACGCCGGGCTGGCCGCGATCGACCAGCGCGCCCGGCCCTCGCTGGCCGCGCACCTGCTCGACCAGCGCGGCAGGCATCTGCGCACGCTCGGTCGCGGCTCGGGCCTGGACGACCAGTTGCGCGCGATCGAGTTGCTGCGCGACGACGAGCACAAGATCAAGCGCGGCTACATGCTCAGCGGCCTGGCCAGTACCCTCTCGCTGCACGGCAGGCTCTCGGAGGCGCTGGTCGCGGCGAACGAGGCGCTGGAACTGAGCGCCAGGTCCGGCGATCCGTGCGACATGCTGGAGGCGCGCACGACCCGGGCCAGCATCCTGACCGGAGGCGGACGGATCGAGGAGGGCCTGGCACTGCAGCACGCCGTGCTGGCCGCCGCCGAGCGGTCGGGGCAGACCGCGTCGCTGCTGGCGAAGATCAACATCCGCCTGTCCTCGGAGCTGTACGACGTCGGCCGGTACAACGAGGCCGCCGAGGTGGCGCGCGGCGGGCTGGGCTCGATGGTGCCGTCCAACCTGATCCACGCCGGAATGCTGCACAACAATCTGGCCGAACCGCTGATCGCGCTCGGCGCCTGGGACGAGGCGGCCCGCAACATCGACGAGGCGATCGACCTCAACCTGCCGGGCGTGCACGACCTGGGTCTGCTGCGGATAAGAGCCGACCTGCACATTCTGCGCGGCGAGTACGAGCTGGCGCAGGCCGATCTGGACACCGCCCGGCGGCGCGGCGGTTCGAAGACCGGCGAGCCGCAGTACGTGATTCCGCTGCACCGGGCGGTCGCCGGGCTGGCCGCCGCGCGCGGGCGGATAGCCGAGGTGCGCAAGGCGCTGGACACGGTGCTGGCGGCCGGGGTGCGCGAGGGCGACGAGCGGTTCCTGTGGGAGATGCTCGCGCTGGTGGCCCGGGCCGAGGCGGACCAGGCGGCGGCAGGCAGCTGTCCGGTCTCGGAGTCGGCGATGCCGCGGGTGGCGCAGGTGGCGGGGACTTTGCCGGTGCACACCCCGGTGCAGGGCGTCTACGCGCGGCTGGTCGAGGCGGAGGCGATACGCGCGCGGGCGGACGGGGACCAGGACCCTGCGGTCTGGCTGGCCCTGGCGTCCGAGGCGGACGACGCGATCGGTCCGATACATCTGCGTGCTTACTTGCGGTACCGGTTGGCCGAGGCCGCCGCGGTGCGTGGCGACCGCGCGCAGGCCGCACAGGAGGCCCGGCGGGCCAGGGCGCTGATCGAGCACTTGGAGGCGCGTCCGTTACTGGATCAGATCGACGCGCTGGTACGCGCGGCCCGGCTGGTTCTGCAACCCGTACCCGGGCCGGTGGCGGGAGCCGCAGGTCTCGGCGCCGCGCAGTCCGGCGCCATCGCCGGGCAGGGCAGCGCCGGCCCGGGCAGTGCTGGTCCGGGCAGTGCCGGTCCGGGATTAGGCACGCCGAGCGACGGCGGCGCAGTGGGTGAGTCGGACGCCGCGTCGGACG
>JBOHCW010000370.1:0-3803 GCA_050725375.1 Actinocrinis sp.
GCGTCGCCGGACGGGCGGGCGGCCGCGGACGGCTCGGGCGGGCGCTCGCCCATCCGGGCCACCGGTCCGGCCGCCGCGCTCGTACCGACGCCGATGCCGGTCAGCGGCGCCGAGCTGCCGGCCACCGCGTCGCCGTCATCCTGGCGATCGCCTGCGATCATCTGATCTTCTCCAAATCAGCCTTCGAGATCGGCGCCCAAGAGCGCCTCAAGCTGGTCCAGCGTGTTCTCCGCGCCCGTACCGTCGGCCGCGATGGTGACCTGGTCGCCGCAGCGCACGTCCAGGCCCAGCACGGCCAGGATCGAGCGCGCGCTGACCGGCTCCTTGCCGGTCTTGGCGATGGTCACCGGGACCGGTGCGGCGCTGGCGGCCTTGACGAACACCGCCGCCGGGCGGGCGTGCAGACCGACGCGGGACGCCACGGTGACGATTCGCTCTGGCATGTCGGCTCCTCTAAACGCAAATCCTCTGTGAACAGGGCGAGCCTACGGGGCTTCGGCCAACCTCAGAGAACCGTTCACTGAACAGCCGGAGCCCGTCGCTCGGTTTCGTGCATACCCCCAACAGCGTCCGGGCCCCGGTTCATCCGCGCAGCTCAACCCGACCAGTAGAACAGCGGCGCGCCCGGCTCGACCTCGCCCGAGGCGACCCGGCCGACCGCGTCCGGCGCTGCGTCCAGCGCGATCACCGGGCAGATCGGCGACATGCCGCGCGCCTCGATCTGCGCCGGGTCCCACCGGATGACCGGCTGGCCGGCCTCCACCCGCGCGCCCTCGGCGGCCAGCAGCTCGAAGCCCGCGCCGTCCAGGTTCACCGTGTCGATGCCGAGGTGCACCAGCACCCCGCGCCCGGCCGGATCGACCACGACGAAGGCGTGCGGCTTGAGCTTGACCAGCGTCCCGGCGATCGGCGAGACCGCGTCCAGCGGCCGGCGCTGCGGGTCGACGGCCGCCCCCGGCCCCACCATCGCCTGGGCGAACACCGGGTCCGGCACCTGGCCGAGACCGATCGCGGTCCCGGCCAGCGGCGAGCCCACGGGCAGCACTGTGGTGTCCATGTGTGTCGAGTCCGTCTGCGTCGTATCGGCTCCGCGCTCCGCGTCCCGTCCGGCTTACAGCAGATCCTCGATGTCCATGCAGAGGGTGTCCGCTTCGGGGCCGACCACGACCTGGACCACGGTGCCCGCCTTCATCACTCCGTGCGCGCCGGCTGCCTTCAGCGCCGCGTCGCTGACTTTGGAACCGTCCCGGACAACTGTCCGAAGCCGGGTGATGCAGGGCTCGATCTCCACGATGTTGTCGGCCCCGCCGAGCCCGGCGATGATCGCCTCTGCCTTGTCCATCTTCGCTCCCCTACCGCTGGGCCGATTCGGATGAATAGTTCGGATCGGGGACCTTGACAGCGACCGACCCTCGGTGGTCTAGTCCGGTCCAGACACTAGCGTGACGAGTGTGGCAGAACCCGAGCCGCAGCAAAAGGTACGTCGGCAAGGCCATCGCAACAGACCGGAAGCAGCTCTATACGCGTACGAAGACCCCAGCCGAACACCCCAGTCGAAGGACACGGCCCGAGATGGAGATCACTCCCCGCAGCCCGGTGCCCAAGCACCAGCAGCTGCGCGAGATCCTCATCAACCTGATCGACACCGAGTTGGAGCCGGACACCCCGATCCTGTCCGAGCGCGATCTCGGCGAGCGGTACGGGCTCTCTCGGATGACCGTCCGTCAGGCGATCAACCAGCTGGTGACCGAGGGGCGGCTGTACCGGGTGCGCGGGCGCGGCACGTTCGTGGCCCAACCGAAGATGGACTTGCAGATCAGGCTGGCCTCGTTCACCGAGGACATGGAACGCCGGGGGATGGTCCCGGCCTCGCGCACGCTCGGGTTCGAGCGGATCGAGGCCACCCCCGCGCTCGCGCGCCAGCTTGAGCTCAATCCGGGCGAGCCGGTGGTGCGGCTGGCCCGGCTGCGTTACGCGGATTCGATCCCGATGGCGGTGGAGCGAACCCACCTGCCGGAGAACCGGGTGCCCGGCCTGCTCAGCCACGGCACCCCGCACTCGCTCTACCAGACCCTCGCCGACGAGTACGGCCTCAAGCTCACCTGGGGCGAACAAGTCATCGAGGCCGGCAATCCGGAACCCGAGGACGCCACACTGCTGGAGATCCCCTCCGGTGGCGTGGTGCTGCAGATGTCCCGGCGCAGCTATGCCGGCGACGTGCTCATCGAGTACGCCGTCTCGGCATACCGCGCCGACCGGTACCAGCTCTGGGTACCGCTCGAAAGGCCCGCACAGCCGATCACCAATCCACGCGCGGCGCGTCAAACAGGTGACGTCGGCGCGGCGCGCGGATAACTCTCCCGGAGGACCCTCCATGACCGCGGCTTCAGCCGACGGGCTGCCACCGGCAGCACCCACGAGTAACGCGATCCTCGCCACACTGCAACGCATCGGCCGTTCGCTGATGCTCCCGATCGCCGTCATGCCCGCAGCCGGACTGCTCATCCGGCTGGGCTCCGACGACGTGCTCGGCGAACGCGCCGTGCCGGCCGATCCCAGCCAGCACGGCCTGTACCTGGCCACCGCGACCGGCCAGCACTGGCTGGTCTACGTCGAGCAGGTCTTCGCCGCCGCCGGAAACGGCATCTTCAACTTCCTCCCGCTGTTGTTCGCGATCGGCGTCGCGGTCGGGTTCGCGCGCCGCGCGGACGGCTCGACCGCGCTGGCCGCCGCCGTCGGCTACCTGGTCTACAACCAGGTCACCGCGGCGATCTTCGCGATGCCGGTGAACGCCAACCACCAGTGGATCACCACCTGGTACGGCACCGACGCGAAGTCGGGCGCCACGAACTACACGGACGTCATCGCGAAGAACCCGACGTACGTACTCGGCGGCATCCTGGTCGGCATCCTGGCCGCGGTGCTCTACCAGCGCTACTACCGGATCAAGCTGCCTCCGTACCTGGCGTTCTTCGGTGGCCGCCGCTTCGTGCCGATCGCCACCGCGTTCGCGTCCGTCATCCTCGGCGTGGTGATCGGCCTGATCTGGCAGTGGCCGGCCGCCGCGATCAACTGGCTGGGCCACGAGGCCGCGAGCAACGGCACGGCCGGCGCGGGCATCTTCGGCCTGATCAACAGACTGCTGCTGCCGTTCGGTCTGCACCACATCCCGAACAACATCGTGTGGACCTCGGCGATCGGCGGCACGTGCAGCCAGAAGGGCACGCAGTACGCCGGCGACCTGGTCTGCTTCTTCCACGGCGACAAGAGCTCGGGAATGTTCATGACCGGCTTCTTCCCGATCATGATGTTCGCCCTGCCGGCGGCGGCGTACGCGATGACCCGCGCGGCCCGCCCGGACCGCCGAAAGCTGGTCGGCGGCATCATGCTCTCCGCCGCGCTGTGCTCGTTCCTGACCGGCGTGACCGAGCCGATCGAGTTCGCGTTCCTGTTCGCCGCCCCCCTGCTGTTCGGCGTGCACGCGATCCTCACCGGCGCGTCGCTCGCCCTGTGCCAGGCTCTGGGCATCCACGACGGCTTCTCGTTCTCGGCGGGGCTGTTCGACTACGTGTTCAACTACAACATCGCCACCAAGCCGCTGCTGCTGATCCCGATCGGCCTGGTCTTCGCGTTGGTGTACTACTTCCTGTTCAGCTTCGCCATCCGAAGGTTCAACATCCTGACCCCGGGTCGCGAACCCGACGCCGACGAGGACTCCGGCCGCTCGTCCGTCGCCGAGGGCGCGCTGTCGACGAGTTGACGCGAGCCGTCACCGTACTCGGCACCGCTTCGAGCACCATCGC
>JBOHCW010000371.1:0-6406 GCA_050725375.1 Actinocrinis sp.
GTCCACGATCTGCTGCGGGGTCTGGCGCGCGATCGGACGGCCGCAGACCGGGCAGTGCGGCTTGCCGACCCGCGCGAACAGCAGCCGCAGGTAGTCATACACCTCGGTGACCGTGCCGACGGTCGACCGGGGGTTACGGCTCGCGGACTTCTGGTCGATGGACACCGCCGGGGACAGGCCGTCAATGAAGTCGACGTCCGGCTTGTCCATCTGGCCGAGGAACTGGCGGGCGTACGCGCTCAGCGACTCGACGTACCGGCGCTGCCCCTCGGCGAAGATCGTGTCGAACGCCAGGCTTGACTTGCCGGACCCGGACAGGCCGGTGAACACGATCAGCGCGTCGCGCGGCAGATCGAGTGAGATGTCCTTCAGGTTGTGCTCGCGCGCGCCGCGCACGACCAGCTTGTCCGCCACCGTTGTTCCCAACTTCCGACTGTCTTGACCCGCCGAACACTCCCCGAAACATGCTAGGCGGCTCCACCGACAGAACTTTCCCGTTCCCTCGAAGTGCCTGGACACCTCAGGTATTCCACACGGGGCGCGCTGTCCGCCGAGGGCGTACCACGGCCCGGAAACGACGCCGGCGCGGCGCCTGCCTATTGTGCGGCAATGCACGATCGCACACGTGGCGCGCACTCGCCCGGCTGCGCGAGAGTAGGGCCATGACGATCGATCCGCGCTCCTCGGACTTCGACCCCGCGGCCCTGCTGGCAGAGCTGACCGACGCTACCGCGCAGTTGCTCGTGTCGGTCGGGCAGCTCGACGATCAAGCGGTCCGCGAGCCGTGCACGCTGCCCGGCTGGGCGCGCGGCAATCTGCTGGCGCATCTGGCCCGCAACGCCGACGGGCTGCGGAATCTGCTGACCTGGGCGGCCACCGGCGAGCGGCATGAGATGTACCCCGACCGGGAGCGGAAGAACGCGGACATCGAGGCGGGCGCCACGCGCACGGCGCGGCAGCTGGAGACGGACCTGCGCGAGTCGAGCCAGCGGTTCGCCGAGGCGGCGGCACGCATCGCCCCGGAGCAGTGGCAGACGCAGGTTCAGCGGCGGATCGGCGGCCGCAGGCCGGCGGCTCGGGTGCCGTGGTGGCGGCTTGAGGAGATCGTCGTGCACCACGTCGACCTGAACACCGGCTTCTCCCCCGCGCACTGGCCGGCCGAGTTCACCGGTCCGGCGCTGGAGATGGCGGCCGAGCGGTTCGGCAGCGCGGAGTACCCGACACAGGTAGCGAACCCGTTCCGGCTGTACGCGGACGACACCGCGCGGTCGGTCGGCGTGGGCTGCGACCCGATGGACAAGGACCGGCTGATGGTGCGCGGCAGCGAGCCCGCGCTGTTCGCGTGGCTGATCGGCCGCGGCAACGGCGACGGCCTGACCGTCGAGCCATTCGACGCGCTCCCGGTGGTGCCCGCCTGGGGGTAAGCAGCACGGCGAGAAGGCGCCGACAATATGTATGTACGGCAGAAGCGGTAAGCACGAGAGAGCGGGTGAAGGTTCGTGAGCTACCACGGACACGTGACGGTGGGAGGCCCCGCCGACGTGCGCGAACTCGCCCCGCTGATGATCACGAAGATCGCGGTCGGCCCGTACGCCAACAACGCATATCTGCTGCGCTGCCGCGCCACCGACGAGCAGTTGCTGATCGACGCGGCGGCCGAGCCCGAGCGGCTGCTCAAGACCGTCAACGGCTCGCTGGCCGCGGTCGTGACGACCCATCAGCACGCGGACCACTGGCAGGGGCTCAGGACCGTCGTCGCGGCGACCGGCGCGCGCACCGCGGCGGGCGACCTCGACGCGGACGCGATCGACGTGCGCACCGACCTGCGTTTGCGCGACGGTGAGACGATCAACGTGGGCAACATCCCGCTGCGTATCATCCAGCTGTCAGGCCACACGCCCGGTTCAATCGCGCTGCTCTACGACGATCCCAAGGGCCACCCGCACCTGTTCACCGGCGACTGCCTGTTCACGGCCGGCGCGCACTGCGCCACGAGCCCCGACGAGGACCCCGCGCGCCTGCACGCCGAGGTCGTCGCGAAGCTCTTCGGCGCCCTTCCGGACGAGACCTGGGTCTACCCCGGCCACGGCCACGACACGACCTTAGGCGCCGAACGCCCCCGCTTCGGAACGCCTATGGCGTCCCAGCCCCGTTAGCTACTAAGGGAACGCATGCCCGACACCGACGACACCGAACACACCTATACCGGCGCGGTCACCGTCGGCGGCCCGCCCGATGTCCGCGACCTGCCGTCGATCACCTTGACCAAGGTCGCCGTCGGCCCGTACGACAACAACGCCTACCTGCTGACCAGCAAGACCACCGGCGTCAAGGTCCTGATCGACGCGGCCAGCGATCCCGCGACCCTGCTGGACCTGACCGGTGAACGCCTCGACGCCATCGTCACCACCCACCAGCACGGCGACCACTGGCAGGCCCTGGCCCGACTCGTGAAGGCCACCCGGGCGAAGACCTACGCCGGCCGTGCCGACGCCCCCGAGATCCCGGTCCCGACCGACGTCCCGGTCGACGACGGCGACACGATCCGCGTCGGCGACATCGACCTGACGGCCGTTCACCTCACCGGCCACACCCCCGGCTCGATCGCCCTGCTGTACCGCGACCCGGCCGACTCCGGTCCCGACACCCGCCCACACCTGTTCACCGGCGACTGCCTGTTCCCCGGTGGTCCTGGACGGACAACAAATCCCACAGACTTCGGCAGCCTGATGGACGGCCTGGAAGAGAAGGTTTTCGGCTCGCTCCCCGATGAGACGTGGATCTACCCTGGCCATGGCAACGACACGACGTTGGGAGCGGAGCGCGCCTCAATCCCGCAGTGGCGCGCCCGGGGCTGGTGATGTCATACCATCACGTCCGGAACGAGATCTCCGGTATTGATGCCACCCGAGGTCCGAGCGGCTAGCTCATACTGGTGGGGTGAATGCGATGCGCGGCTACGCCGCGACCCATCCCCACGTGGTACCCGAGTCGCTCGATGAGTTGGCAGGACCGACACGAGGTGAGGTCATGCTGCCGACCCGCCTGGACTGGGGGCCTGTGCGCTCGTATCGGCTCGACGATCCTTCTGATGCCCGGCTGCTGTACGAGCGGGTTATCCGCGAAGCGCTACGGGTTGACGATCTACGTACCTTTCTGAATCGGGAACTGCTCATCGGCTTGTGGCCGACGCTCTTCCTGCCCCGCCCCGTGCGAGCACTCTGGGAGCAGCGATTCACGCTTCCGAGAGGGACCTTGGCAGCTTAATGGACGAGTTTCACCGCAAACTTGCCCAGACCGGGCTCGAAGTAGCGGCACACTATGGTTTTGCGCTGGCTGGCGGCCATGCTGTGAACGTGCACGGCTTTCTGACTCGGCCGAGCGCGGACGTCGACTTGTTCGGCGCGTTGGACGCGGATCTGGCGACTGCGAGCGCCGAGGTGGTCTCCCGGTACCGGGCCATCGGCCTAGCAGTCACGGTCGAGCACGAGAGCAAGTACTACGTGCGCTTAACTGTCGCCGACCCCGATACCGACCGGGAGAGCAAGGTCGAACTGGTTGCCGACATCCGCCTGCGGGAGCCGGTGCGCATGGCGATCGGCCCGGTACTGCACCCGGACGATGTCGCAGCAGGGAAGATCGAGGCCCTGTTCTCGCGAGCAGAATGCCGCGATTTCATCGACGTCGACGCCCTGCTGCGGTCCGGGCGCTTCACTCGCAACCGCCTTCTCGCCTTGGCTGAGCAGCGAGATGCCGGGTTCGATCGCACAGTATTCGCACAGATGCTCGTCGGCATCGGCCGCTTCCCTGACGCTGAATTCGCCCGATACGACATCTCTCCGGAGCGCACTGCTGCCATTCGCGCCGCTATACGCCAATGGCATGACGAACTCTTATCGTGACTAGTCCAAGATCCAGCCGTCGCTGATTGGAGTTGCCAGGTACCGGCGACTGCCTGTTCCCCGGTGGCGTCGGCAACACGCAGAAGGACCCCGGGCGGTTCACCGCGCTCTACGACGGCGTTGTCGGCAAACTCTTCGAGCGGCTGCCCGACGAGACCTGGGTCTACCCCGGCCACGGACACGACACCACTCTCGGCGCCGAGCGCCCGCACCTGGCCGAATGGCGCGCCCGCGGCTGGTGACTCGGGGACAACGCACGATGTGGACTGGTGGGTCACGGCCGCGGTCAACAGCTCGACCTCGCGCAGGAACGCCCGATCGGCGCCGCGTTCATGGCCGCTGAGGACGTTTTCGTATCCGGGATCAGGCGAGGTCGGCGGCGGGGAGCCGGGCGGGCAGGTCGAAGGCTTCGAAGGCTGACGGGTCGACGTAGACGGTGAGTCGGGTGACACCGGACTTGCCTACGGAGAACAGCTGGACGGAGTGGAGTTCGTAGTCCCCGGTTGCGCTGTCGCCGCCGGCCTTCGACTTCTCGGCGCGCACATAGGCGGCGACGGCCGGCTGGCCGTTGGCGGCGGCGGGGACCATGCGCCAGTCGGTGCCGCGGATCTCGAAGCTGCGGGCGATGAAGCGCACGTAGTGCTCGCGGCCGGTGTACCAGTTGAGGACCGGCGGCATCTCCAGGACCACGTCTTCGGCCAGCAGGCCGGCGAGGGTGGTCAGGTCGGCGGCGACGAAGGCTTGGACGTACCGGTCGACCAGTGCGCGCTGTTCGGCCTGGTCCGGCTCGCCGATCTGGTCCTCTCCCACGCCGAGTTCGGCGAGCTTCGCCCGGGCGCGCTGCAGGGCGCTGTTGACGGCCACGACGGTCGTGTCTAAGGACTTTGCGACATCGGACGCCGGCCATTCGAGCACGTCGCGCAGGATCAGGATGGCGCGCTGACGGGCCGGCAGGTGCTGCATGGCGGCGATCACGGCCAGGCGCAGCCGGCCGCGGGCGAGCACGACGGCGGCCGGGTCGATGTCGGTGGCCGCGGCCGTACGGGCGCCGAGAAGCGCGTCCGGGATCGGTTCCAGCCACGGCATTTCGCGGTCCAGCGCCATCGGGGCGAGCGGGTCCTCGTTCGGGGCGCCTAGGCCCGAGGGCAGCGGGCGTCGCTTGCGACTGTCGAGCGCGTTCAGGCAGGCGTTGGTCGCGATGCGGTGCAGCCACGTGCGCATTGAGGCGCGCTGGCCGTCGAAGCGGTCGTAGGCGCGCCAGGCGCGCAACATGGTCTCCTGAACCAGGTCCTCGGCATCGTGGACGGAGCCGAGCATCTGGTAGCAGTGCGCCAGCAGTTCACGCCGGAACGGGACGGTCTGACGCGCGAAGGCCTCGCTCGGAGCCAGCACTGTCGCTTCGGTCATCGTCGAGTCCTCTTGTCCGGGGTGCCGTTCTGGGGGCTTGTTCTGCGGATAGGTGTCGCAATGGGTTGTGTGAACGGGCTGTGTGAACGGGCTGTGTGAATGTACTTCTCGAAAGGCCCGAGCGGAGCGGTGCGGGGCTGGTCCGGGACTGAGGTCGGACGTCCCCCCGCACCGCGGTCTGTGGTCCGCCGGCTGCGGCGGCTTCCCGCTACTTCGCGCAGTTGTGGTACGACTCGACCAGCCAGCCGCCGTCCGCCTTGCGGTTGAGCACCCAGGTCGCGCGGCGCGCCATCTCGTCGCGCACGGTCTGCTCGCCCGCCATGACGTAGCCGCTCAGGCTGCTCACGATCGCCACGTCGGCCCCGACGAAGCGCACCTGCTGCGGCTGCTCCACGGACTTGGTGCCCGCCAGCGCGCCAGCGAACCCGGCGGACATGAAGGCGTGGATGTCGTCGCGGCCCTGCACGTACCGGCCGGCGGTCACGACGCTGGCGTCGTCGCCGTACAGGGACGCGAAGGCGGCCGCGTCGTTGGCGTCCCACGCGGCGACCATCTGCGCCAGCAGGTCCTTGACGGCGGTCTCGTCGACAGTGCTTTCCTTGAGCGTTGTCATGACTCTCTCCTGTGCTCGGCGATCGGACGGGCCTTGCGGCCCGCGGGGGTGCGGCCCCGTCGATACATACCGGCGGGGATGGGGCCACTCATCGGTCGGCCGCCGCGAATCGGCCGTCGGCGTTCGCGGACCGCGCCGGGTCGGGCACGCCGCGGCCGCCGCGCCGGCGCAGGCCGAACCAGACCAGGACGGCGCCGGCGAGCAGGATCGCGACATTCACGCCCACGGCCAGGTGGATGCCGGTCAGCTCGACGGCCTGGGTGGCGGCGATCGAGGTCATGACCGGGGTGCCGACGGCGAAGGCGACCTGCTGGGTCATCGAGGTCAGGCCGGTGGCCAGGCCCTGCTCCCCGTTCGCCAGCCCCGCCGTGCCGGTCACCGTGTACGCGACGATGTTGACCACGTGCGCGAAGAAGGTGACGAACAACGCCGGGACCAGGATCGCGAGCGACCAGCGGTGCGCGCCGAGGTAGACCACGGGCAG
>JBOHCW010000372.1:0-3405 GCA_050725375.1 Actinocrinis sp.
GCGCAAGAGCCTGTGGGCTTTCACGGACGACCGCATCGCGGTGCGTTTCCAGTACGAGTGGCACGACGCGGCCGGGCAGTGGTTCCGCAGCTATGGCAACGAACTGTGGGAGTTCGACGAGCGCGGGCTGATGGGCCGCCGCGAGGCGAGCATCAACGACGTGCCGATCGCCGAATCGCAGCGCCGCCACTTCGGCCTCCGGCCGGATTCCGAGCGCGGACCGGGGCACGAGATCGAGTTGCGCTAGCCGCGCCCGGGGATTCGCGCAAGAACGCGTCCGGCATTTGAGACCGGCCGGTCCGATCTGTTTCCCGAATCTCGGACCGGCCGCACGTTCGGGGCGCCAACAAATCGTCTGGCCAGCACGGTTCCGCAACGGGGCGGTTGTACCGCCGTTGTTTCCCGCGGCGATGTGAACGCCGGGTTGCGCAACAGCGACCGTCTTGACATCGGGATATCCGGTGGCAATCTCAGCCTTCGAGATCTCGCCTTGCGTTCAATCCGCCCCCGCGTAGGGAAGAGACATGCCCACAAGCTCCGTGCCGCCGTTCCCGGCTGCCCACGTTCCGCCCCCGAGACGCGATCCGCGCCGCCAGCGCCTGCTCGCGGCGGTCGCCGTCGCGCTCGTCGGACTGCTCGCGTCCCTGGTCGTCGCGCTGAGCCCGACCGCGAACGCGGCCGCCAGTCTGCTGTCCCAGGGCAAGCCCACCACCGCCTCCTCCCAGGAGAACGCCGGCACTCCCGCCGCCGACGCCACCGACGGGAACACCGGGACGCGCTGGTCTTCCGCGTTCAGCGATCCGCAGTGGCTTGAGGTGGACCTCGGTCGGAGCGCGACGATCGGCCAGGTCGTGCTGCAGTGGGAGACCGCGTACGCCACCGCATTCCAGATCCAGACCTCGCCCGACGGCACCGACTGGACGTCGGTCTACTCGACGACGACCGGGACCGGCGGCACCCAGACCCTGAACGTGACCGGCTCGGGACGGTACGTGCGCATGTACGGCACGGCGCGCGCGACGCAGTGGGGTTACTCGCTCTGGGAATTCCAGGTCTACGGAACCATCGGCGGCGCAGGCCCGACGCCGAGCACCAGCGCCAGCCCGACCGGCTCGTGCGGCATGGCGGACGTCGCGCTCGGCATGCCGGCCACGTCCTCGTCCACGGAGAACGCCGGTTTCCCGGCCGCGTACGCCTTCGACGGAAACACCGGCACGCGCTGGTCGTCCGCGTTCAGCGACCCGCAATGGGTCGAGGTCGACCTCGGCGCGAGCCTGCCGGTCTGCCATGTCGCGCTGACCTGGGAGGCCGCATACGCGACCGCGTTCCAGGTGCAGCTGTCGAACGACAACGCGAACTGGACCTCGATCTACTCGACCACCGCCGGCGCCGGCGGGACGCAGAGCCTGAACATCTCCGGCACCGGCCGCTACCTGCGCGTCTACGGAACCGCGCGGGCCACCGCCTACGGTTACTCGCTGTTCGAGGTGACGGTCAACACGGCGGGCGACGCGAGTGCGCCGCCGCCTCCGCCGCCGTCCACTCCCCCGGCTCCGGGCAACTGCGCGTGGATCAACTCGACCGCGCCGGTGGCCACCCGCGTCGCGCAACTGCTCTCGCAGATGACGCTGGCTCAGAAGATCTCGATGCTGCACGGCACCGGCGCCTCCTCGCCGTACATCGGCGACACCGCGGCGATCCCGGCGCTGTGCATCCCGGCGATGGGCCTGCAGGACGGGCCGGCCGGGGTCGGCGACGGCATGGGCGGGGTGACCCAGATGCCCGCGCCGATCACCGAGGCGGCCACCTTCGACACCGCGCTGGAGCAGCAGTACGGCGCGGCCATCGGGGCCGAGTTCTCCGCCAAGGGCGCGAACGTGGACCTGGGCCCGACGACCAACATCATCCGCGACCCGCGCTGGGGCCGGGCGTTCGAGACCTTCAGCGAGGACCCGTACCTGTCCTCGCAGATGGTGGTCGCGGACGTGCGCGGCGTGCAGAGCCAGGGCGTGATGGCGCAGGTCAAGCATGCCGCGGTGTACAACCAGGAGACCAACCACAACGGCCCGGCGGACAACGCGATCGTGGACGCGCGCACGCTGAACGAGATCTACCTGCCCGCGTTCGAGAGCTCGGTGACGCAGGGCGCGACGGCCTCGGTGATGTGCGCGTACTCGACGATCAACGGCGTGTACGCGTGTCAGAACCCGTCGGTGCTGAACACGCCGCTGTATCAGGAGTCGAACTTCGGCGGCTTCGTGACCTCGGACTGGGGCGGGGCGCACTCGACCGTGGACTCGGTCAACGGCGGCATGACGATGGAGATGCCGAACGGCTACTTCTACGCCGACTTCCTGTCCCAGGCGGTGGCGAACGGCCAGGTCAGCACGGCGCAGATCGACACGATGGTGACCCGGGTGCTGACCCAGATGTTCGCGTTCGGCCTGTTCGACCACGCCCCGGTCGGCTCGCCGAGCGCGACGGTGACCACGCCGGCGCACGCGCAGGTCGCGCTCAAGGGCGCCGAGGAGGGCACGGTGCTGCTCAAGAACAGCGGCATCCTGCCGTTGTCGGCCTCGTCGCTCTCGTCGGTCGCGGTGATCGGCGTGGACGGCGGCGCGGGCACGCAGACGATCGGCGGCGGCAGCGCGACGGTGACCAGTCCGGGTACGACCTGGCCGCTGACGGGCCTGCAGAACCGGCTGGCCGGCACCGGGGTGACGGTGACGTACAACGACGGTTCGAACCAGTCGTCGGCGGCTTCGCTGGCCGCGTCGTCGAGCGTGGCCGTGGTGTTCGCCAGCGACAACTACGGCAACGAGGGCAGCGACACCTCGACGATCGGGCTGCCGAACAACCAGGACTCGCTGATCTCGGCGGTGGCCGCGGCGAATCCGAACACGATCGTGGTGCTCAACGACAACGACGCGATCCTGATGCCGTGGCTGAACTCGGTGAAGGCGGTGTTCGAGGGCTTCTACGACGGACAGGGCTGGGGCACCGCGATCGCGGCGCTGCTGTTCGGCGACGTGAACCCGTCCGGGCACCTGCCGGTGACCTTCCCGACCGCGCTGTCGCAGGTTCCGGCGAGCACGGCGGCGCAGTGGCCGGGCGCGAACAACCAGGTGCAGTATTCGGAGGGTCTGAAGGTCGGCTATCGCTGGTACGACAGCCAGAACCTCGCGCCGCTGTTCCCGTTCGGGTACGGCCTGAGCTACACCAACTTCTCGTTCGGCAATCTGCAGGTCGGGGCGCTGAACAACGGTCAGGCCACGGTCACGGCCACGGTGACCAACACCGGCAGCCGGGCGGGTACCGAGGTGGCGCAGTTGTACGTCGGCGACCCGGCGTCGGCCGGTGAGCCGCCGCATCAGCTCAAGGGCTTCCAGCGGATCACGCTGAACC
>JBOHCW010000373.1:0-11285 GCA_050725375.1 Actinocrinis sp.
CCCGCCGAGCAGGTCGATCGCCTCTCCCCCGCTCAGGTTCGGCCACAACGTGACGTCGCCCGGCACGTACGCGAGCTGCCGGTGCAGCGCCACGGCGTCGCGCCACGGATCGCCGCCGAGCAGCCGAGCCGAGCCGCCGTCCGCGCGCAGCAGGCCGAGCAGGACGCGGATCGTGGTCGACTTGCCCGCGCCGTTCGGCCCCAGTAAGCCGTGCACCTCACCCGCCGCGACGCTCAGGTCCAGCCCGTCGAGGGCGCGCGTGCGCCCGAAGTCCTTGCGCAGCCCCGCGATCTCGATCGCCGGGACGTCCCGTTCCGCCATGCCCGCAAGCTACACTCGTTTCACAACTTTGTGAAACCTCTGAAGCGAATAGGATGCGTCAGCGTCCGGCGCAGGCCGGACGACGGGTGAGACGAGGGCTCGATGGGAACCGAGAAGGCGGTGGGCGGCGCGAACGCGACGAGCGCGGGCCGGCCTGGGTCCCCGGACGGGCCCGCCGACGCGGACGCCGTGCGCCACTTCGTCGAACGCGCCGCGCTGCTGTTCTCGGACTGGGGCTTCCCGCGGATGGCGGCGCGCGTGCTGTTCGCGCTGATGACCGCGGACGAGCCCGGCCTGACCGCGACGGACCTGGCCGAGCGGCTCGAAGTCAGTGCGGCGGCGATCTCGGGCGCGGTGCGCTACCTCGGACAGCTCGGCTTCGTGGTGCGCGAGGCGGTGCCCGGTTCGCGCCGGGACCGCTACCGGCTGCGCGACCGCACGTGGTACGCCGCGGTGTCTACGGCCGTGTCGTTCTACGACGTGCTCATCTCAGCGGCCGACGACGCGATCGGACCGCTCGGCGGTCCCGGGACGACGGCGGGCGGCCGCGTCGCCGAGATGCGCGACTTCTTCGGATTCGTACGCGGCAAGCTGCCGGCGATGCTGGCCGAGTGGCAGCAGTCGCGGCAGGCCGTGGAGCGGACCGGCTCAGGAGCCTGACGGCGTGGTCGGCGGCTCGTCGGGAGGCGTCTGCGGCTGGATCGGGGGCTGGGTCCGGCTCGGCTCCTCGCTCGGCGAGGGCAGCGGCGGAAGGTCCGGCCCCGAGGGCTGCGGTGCTTGCGGTGCTTGCGCGGACGGCGGCGGCGGCTGGAACAGAGGCGCGCCGTCGACCGGGTACGGCTGGGGCTGCGGCTGGGGCTGCATCTGACCTGACGTGCCGTTGACCGCGTTCAGACCGGTCCACGCCGGGACGCCCGCTTGCGCGCCCTGCCGCTCCGGGCCCTGGAACGGCTGGAACTGCGGCGGATAGCCCTGCGGCCCGGGTTGCGGCGCGGGGTCGTTCGGCCCGAACAGCAGCAGCAGGATGAAGAACAGGCCGACCGCGACGGCGGGCCACAGCCACAACACGCCGAGGGCGCGCACCGTCAGCGGCACGGCGAAGACCGTGCCGTCCTTCAGACCGTGCACCATCGCGGCTATGTGCTCCCCGTGCCCGGGCCCGATCTGGGCGCCGACCCAGGTGGCCAGGTACGCGCCGCCGATGCCGCCCCCGGCCAGCCCGACGACGGCGCCGACGGCGCCCTCGCGCCGGTAGCGGAAGTACCCGGCCAGCGCCAGCAGGACGGCCGCCGCGCAGCCGAACACGGCGAACCAGCCGTCGCGCGCGACGAAGGTCTTGGTCTCGGGCGCCTGGAGGTACGCGTCGCCCTGGCTCATCACGGCGAGCACGTTCGGCGCGACCCAGCGCCAGAGCGCGCCGACGGCCGCCGCCAGCACCACGGCCGCCCCCGCCAGCGTCAGGCAGGCGACGACGTCGCCGCGGACCTGGCGCCACGCGCTCGGCGTCTGGCGCTCGTCCTGATACGGATACGGCAGCGGCGTCGGCCAAGGCGTCTGGGTACTCATCCGCCCCAGCTTTTCACGCCGACCTGAAGTTGTCGCGCGAGGGTGCGCGGCCGTAATGATCCGGACACCGCCGATCGGCCGGCGCCGCGACGAGAACATGTGGGCGGCGGGTGCTTCGATGGCGTCATGGAAGAGCGACCGATCCTGCCGTTCGCCTCGGCCGGCCTGTGGGCCGCCTGGCTCGCCGAGCACCACGCGCGCACCCCGGCCGGCATCTGGCTGAAGATCGCCAAGAAGGACGCCGGCATCGCGACCGTCACCTACGCCGAGGCGCTGGACGAGGCGCTGTGCTTCGGCTGGATCGACGGGCAGAAGCGCGGCTTCGACGGGTCCTGGTTCCTGCAGGGCTTCACCCCGCGCCGCTCCCGCAGCCGCTGGTCGAAGGTGAACACCGAGAAGGTGCTCGTGCTGATCGAGCAGGACCGGATGCGCCCGGCCGGGCTGCGCGAGATCGAGGCGGCCCGGGCGGACGGGCGCTGGGACAACGCGTACGAGGGCCAGTCCGTCGCGCAGGTGCCGCCGGACCTGCAGGCGGCCTTCGACGCGAACCCGCGGGCCGCCGAGTTCTTCGCCACCCTCAGCGGCGCGAACCGGTACGCGGTGCTCTACCGGATCCACGACGCGAAGCGGCCGCAGACCCGCGCGGACCGGATCGCCGGGTTCGTGGCGATGCTGGAGCGCGGCGAGAGCGTCCACCCGTGACCTGCCCGCCGCGCCCCGGGATCGGACGCGGCGGCAGCGCGGTCCTCACCCCAGGCAGGACGGCCCGAGCAGGGCCTTGAGATCGCCCATCAGGGCCGGCGACGGGGTCACCCGCAGGTGGTCGCCGACCTTGAGCACGGTGGTCGCGGTGCGCCCGCGCATCCGGACCCTGACCTCGGTCATGCCCGGATGGCTGGCCAGCACCTCGCGCAGCCGCGGCGCGGAGCTCGGGGTGATCTTCGAGTCGTTCACGTGCAGCACCAGCGGCTGGTTCGCCTCGGCCTGCGCCAGGTCCGGCACGCTCAGGTCAAGCGCCATCAGCCGCGGCACGTCCTCGCGCCGCTCCACCTTGCCCTTGACCAGCACCACCGCGTCCTCGGTCAGCGCGGTCGCGTACAGCTGGTAGCTGTTGGGGAAGAACATCACGTCGATCGAGCCCTCCAGATCCTCGATCGTCGCGATGGCCCACTGGTTGCCCTGCTTGGTCATCTTGCGCTGCAGGCCGCTGATGATGCCGCCGACGGTCGCGGTCGCCCCGTCCGGGTACATCTGCGCCTCCGCGTTGAGCGCGGCGATCGACACGTCCGACTTCGCGGCCAGCAGATGTTCGAGCCCGGACAGCGGATGGTCCGAGACGTACAGGCCGAGCATCTCGCGCTCGAAGCCGAGCAGGATGCCCTTGTCCCACTCGGTGCTGGAGAACTCCAGCTCCAGGCCCGGCGCCGCGCTCTTCTCGTCCTCGCCCAGCAGCGCGCCGAACAGCGAGTCCTGCCCGATGGCCTCCTGCTTCTTGACCTCCACCACGCTGTCGACCGCGCGCTCGTGCTGCTCCAGCAGGCCGCGGCGGGCGTGCCCGAGCGAGTCGAAGGCGCCGGCCTTGATCAGCGACTCGATGGTGCGCTTGTTGCAGACCACCGCGTCGACCTTGTTCAGAAAGTCCTGGAAGGAGGTGAAGCGGCCCTTGGCGTTGCGCGAGGCGCGCACCGACTCGACCACGTTCGCGCCCACGTTGCGGATCGCGGACAGCCCGAAGCGGATCTCGCTGCCGCGCGGGGTGAAGTCGGCCTCGGACTCGTTCACATCCGGCGGCAGTACCTTGATGCCCATCCGGCGGCATTCGCCGAGGTAGACCGCGGACTTGTCCTTGTCGTCCTTGACCGAGGTCAGCAGCGCGGCCATGTACTCGGCCGGGTAGTTGGCCTTCAGGTAGGCGGTCCAGTACGCGACCAGGCCGTAGCCCGCCGAGTGCGCCTTGTTGAAGGCGTAGTCGGCGAACGGGACCAGGATGTCCCAGATCGTCTTGACCGCCTCGGCCGAGTAGCCGTTGCGCTTCATGCCCTCGGAGAAGGGCACGAACTCCTTGTCCAGGACCTCCTTCTTCTTCTTGCCCATCGCCCGGCGCAGCAGGTCGGCCTGTCCGAGCGTGTAGCCGGCCAGCACCTGCGCGGCGGCCATGACCTGCTCCTGATAGATGATCAGGCCGTAGGACACGTCCAGGACATCGCGCAGCGGCTCGGCCAGCTCGGGGTGGATCGGGGTGACCGGCTGGCGGCCGTTCTTGCGGTCGGCGTAGTTGTTGTGCGAGTTCGCGCCCATCGGGCCGGGCCGGTACAGGGCGATGACGGCGGAGACGTCCTCGAAGTTGTCCGGCCGCAGGCTGCGCAGCAGCGCGCGCAGCGGCCCGCCGTCGAGCTGGAACACCCCGAGCGTGTCGCCGCGGCTCATCAGGTCGTAGGTGGGCCGGTCGTCCAGCGGGATCTTGAGCAGGTCGATCTGCTCGCCGGTGGTGTGCTCGATGTTGCGCACCGCGTCGTCGACGATGGTCAGGTTGCGCAGCCCGAGGAAGTCCATCTTGATCAGGCCGAGCGACTCGCAGGTCGGGTAGTCGAACTGCGTGATGATCACACCGTCGGCCGGGCGCATCATGACCGGCACGTAGTCGGTGATCGGCTCGGCGGAGATGATCACGCCGGCCGCGTGCACGCCGGGCTGGCGGATCAGGCCCTCGATGCCCTTGGCGGTGTCGACCACCTTGCGCACGTCCGCGTCGCCTTCGTAGAGGGCGCGGAACTCGCCGGCCTCGCCGTACCGCTTGTGCTCGGGGTCGAAGATCCCGGACAGCGGGATGTCCTTGCCCATCACGGCCGGCGGCATCGCCTTGGTGATCCGGTCGCCCATCGCGAACGGGTAGCCCAGGACCCGCGAGGAGTCCTTCACGGCCGCCTTCGCCTTGATGGTGCCGAAGGTGGCGATCTGCGCGACCTTGTCCTCGCCGTACTTCTCGGTGACGTAGCGGATCACGTCGGCGCGGCGGCGGTCGTCGAAGTCGACGTCGATGTCGGGCATCGAGACGAGGTCGGGGTTGAGGAACCGCTCGAACAGCAGGTTGTACGGGATCGGGTCCAGGTCGGTGATGCCGAGCGAGTAGGCGACCAGCGAGCCGGCCGCAGAGCCGCGCCCCGGCCCGACCGGGATGCCGTTGTCCTTGGCCCAGTTGATGAAGTCCGCGACCACGATGAAGTAGCTGGGGAACCCCATCTGGATGATGATGCCGAGCTCGTATTCGAGCCGCTCGCGGTACCCCTCGTCGTCGGGGTACCCGGCCGGGAAGCGCTTGTCCAGGCCCTCGTAGGCGAGCCGGCGGAACCACTCGTCCTCGCTCACCCCGCCGGGGGCGGGCAGCCGGGGCATCAGGTTCTTGAACTCGAACATCCCGGCCGTGTCGACCTTCTCGGCGATCAGCAGGGTGTTGCGGCAGCCCTCCTGCCAGATCTCCTCGCCCTCGACGGCGCGCATCTCGTCGGCGGACTTGAGGTAGTAGCCGTCGCCGCCGAACCGGAACCGGTTCGGGTCGTCGATGTTGGAGGCGGTCTGGATGCACAGCAGCACGTCGTGCGAGACCGACTCCTGCTTGAACGTGTAGTGCGAGTCGTTGGTGACGACCGGCGGGATGTTGAGCTCGCGGCCGATGCGCAGCAGGTCCTCACGCACCCGGGTCTCGATGTCCAGGCCGTGCGACATGATCTCCAGGTAGTAGTTGTCCCGGCCGAAGATCTCCTGGTAGTTCGCCGCGGCTTCCAGTGCCTTGTCGTACTGGCCGAGCCGCAGCCGCGTCTGCACCTCGCCGGAGGGGCAGCCGGTGGTGGCCATCAGGCCCTGGTGGTACTCGGCGAGCAGTTCGCGGTCCATCCGCGGCCACTTGCGGTGGAATCCCTCGGTGTACGCGCGCGAGGAGAGCTTGGTCAGGTTCGACAGGCCGCGCGCGTTGGCGGCCCAGATCGTCATGTGCGTGTACGAGCCGGAACCCGACACGTCGTCGGACTTCTGGCTGGGCTGACCCCAGTAGATCTGCTTGGTGTTCTGCCGCGCGTCGGGCGCGACGTACGCCTCGATGCCGATGATCGGCTTGACCCCGGCCGCGACCGCCTGCCGGTAGAAGTCGTTCGCCCCGTGCATGTTCCCGTGGTCGGTCATCGCGACCGCGGGCATCTCCAGCTCGACGGCCCGTTTGAACATGTCCTTGAGCCGCGCGGCGCCATCAAGCATTGAATATTCAGTATGTACATGAAGATGCACGAAGGAGTCAGCCACGGCTGGAATCCTAGTGCCGCCCTCGGACAATCCCTCGCTACAACAAGCCGATCCCGAGGCCGACGGCCGCCGCGGCCAGGCCCGCCGCCACGCTCGCGCCGATGTTGACCAGCGCGGTCGCGCCGGCGCCCTCCTCGGCGAGCCGGACCGTCTCGAAGTTGAAGGTCGAGAAGGTCGTGTACCCGCCGCACACCCCGGTGCCGACGACCGCGACCACGTTCGCCGACAGGCCGTGCCGCGTCGCCAGTGCGGCCAGCACGCCGAGCAGGAGCGAGCCGGAGACGTTGATCACCCAGGTGCCGGCCGGGAAGCCGGGGAACCGGCCCGCTACCGCGCGGTCGAGCAGGTAGCGGCTCACCGCGCCGACCGCGGCGCCGAGGCCGACGAGGACTGCGAGGATCATGCGTCCGCCATTTCCGGCTCACGCTCGCGCGAGCGCGTTCTCGCGCGGTGCGCCACGATCGAGCGGCCGACCGTCAGGCCGAGGCTGGTCGCGGCCAGTCCGGCGGCCAGGGAGCCGAACAGGTCGGCCGCCGCGGTGCCCAGGTGCCCCGCGCCGAGCAGCCGGTCGGTGTCCACCATCCAGGTCGAGAACGTGGTCAGCGCGCCGCAGAAGCCGGTGCCGAGCAGCGGGCGCAGGTACGCGGCCGAGGGGCGGATGTCCTGCACGAACACCACCAGCAGCGCGAGGATGAAGGACCCGGCGACGTTGATCGCGAACGTGGTGGCCGGAAAGCTCCCGTGCGCCGTCGGCGCGGCGCTGCCGATCTCGTAGCGGGCGAGTCCGCCGAGGAACCCGCCCACCGCGACGGCCGCGACGACGCGCAGGCCGGCGGCCGGGCGCCGGCCCGGTGTGTCGGAGCGGTCGGCCGATCCGATCTCCAGGTCGGGATCGATCGGCAGTCGATGCCCGCCGTCGATCGCGCCCTCTCGTTCCGCGTTGTCGCCGCGTGCCATGGGTACGCCTCACCTACTCGTCGGATGATCGTTCGAGTAGGGACCGTTGGCCGCGTGAGCGGCGGTTGACGGCAGGCCCCACTGCCGGAACGGCCATCCTACCGGGTGATCCGATCAGGGTGATCCGGGACGCTCTACGCGCGGCGCCCTCTCACATGTCCGAGGCGATGATCTCCAGCGCGCGCCGCAGGTCCTCGGGATAGGGCGAGGCGTACTCGACGCGGCGGCCGGTGCCGGGGTGGTCGAAGGCGAGCCGGGCGGCGTGCAGCCACTGGCGGGCGAGGCCGAGCCGCTTGGTCAGCACCGGATCCGCGCCGTAAGTCAGGTCGCCGACGCACGGATGGTGCAGCGCCGACATGTGCACGCGGATCTGGTGGGTGCGGCCGGTCTCCAGCTTGATCTCCAGCAGCGTGGCGTGCCGGTACGCCTCGATCGTGTCGTAGTGGGTGACCGAGTCCTTGCCGTCGGCGGTGACCGCCCACTTGTAGTCGAGCTTGGGGTGCCGGCCGATCGGCGCGTCGACGGTCCCGCTCATCGGGTCCGGGTAGCCCTGCACCAGCGCGTTGTAGGTCTTGTCCACGGTGCGCTCGCGGAACGCCTGCTTGAGCAGCGTGTAGGCGACCTCTGACTTGGCCACCACCATCAGGCCCGAGGTGCCCACGTCCAGCCGGTGCACCACGCCCTGGCGCTCGGCCGCGCCCGAGGTCGAGATGCGGTAGCCGGCCGCGGTCAGCCCGCCGACCACGGTCGGTCCGAGCCAGCCGGGGCTCGGGTGCGCGGCCACGCCGACCGGCTTGTCCACGACCACGATGTGCTCGTCGTCGTGCACGATCCGCATGCCGGGCACCGGTTCCGGCGGCGTCTGCCCGACCGGGACCGGCGGGGGCGGCAGCTCGACTTCGAGCCACGCGCCGCCGCGCACCTTGTCCGATTTACCGACCGTCGAGCCGTCGATCGCCACGCGGCCGTCCGCCGCCAGTTCGGCCGCCTTCGTGCGCGAGAGGCCGAACATGCGGGACAGGGCGGCGTCGACGCGCTCGCCGTCGAGGCCGTCGGGCACCGGCAGCGAGCGCAACGTTCCGGCGGGACTCACGAGGCGGCCCCGGACGTGGAACCGGTGCCGTCGCCGTCGTCGCCGGCCTCGTGCGCCGTACTGCCGTCGCTGTCGGCCCCCTGATCAGAGCCCGTACGCTCCTGCCGCGCCTTCGCGGCCTGCGCCGCCAGCAGCGCGCGCTCGTCGGTGCCGTCCGGATGCAGGCCGCGGAAGGCCAGCAGCACCATCAGCACGCCGCCGACGCAGATCGCCGAGTCAGCCAGGTTGAAGATCGGCCAGTGCGGGATCTGGATGAAGTCCACCACCCAGCCGCGCAGCACGCCGGGGGCGCGCGCGAGCCGGTCGGTGAGGTTGCCGAACGCGCCGCCGAGCAGCAGCCCGAGCGCGATCGCCCAGGGCAGGCTGAACAGCTTGCGCGAGAGCCTGAGGATCACGACCACGACGCCGACCGCGATCGCCGTGAAGATGATCGTGTAAGTCTCGCCGATGGAGAAGGCCGCGCCGGAATTGCGCGTGTAGTAGAGCCGCAGCGCCGGTCCGAGCAGCTTGATCGGCACGCCGTAGTGCATCTTGGCCACCACGAGCGCCTTGCTGCCCGCGTCCAGTCCGTAAACCAGGATCGCGACCACCAGCAGCACGCCGATCCGGCGCTTCGCGCCGAGCGGCCGCGCGCCGGGCTCAAGGCCCGAACCGGCATCCTGCGGGCAAATGCCCTGCTCAACGCCCGGTCGGCGGCCCGGTGCCGCCGCCGGCTCGGCGTCAGGTTCGTTCGCGGTGTCCATACGCTCCACGCGGTGACCTTACCTGGTCCACGCGCACCGTCCGCACGTGAGCGTCAGCGACCAAGGGTTACCGGCGCTCCTGCTTCTGCTTGCAGCCCATGCACAGGGTGGCGCGCGGGAAGACCTGCAGGCGCGCCTTGCCGATCGACTCGCCGCAGCTCTCGCAGACGCCGTACGTGCCGCCCGCGATCCGGCCCAGCGCGCGCTCGGACTGCACCAGCATGTCCCGGGCGTTGGCCGCGATGGACATCTCGTGCTCGCGCTCCAGGTTCTTCGACCCGGCGTCGGCCTGGTCGTCGCCGGCGCCGTCCGAGGCGTCGCGCAGCAGGTCGGCCAGGGCGGTGTCCGCGCTGGCCACGTCGCCGCGCAGCCGCTCGACCTCGGCGCGCAGGTCGGCCTCGACCTCGGCCACCTCGGCCGCGCTCCACGGGTCCTCGCCCGGGCGCACCGGCAGCGTGCCGGGGGCGCCGCGGCCGGACGGGCGGGCGACCGCGGCCGTCTCGGGCACCGCCGGCGCCTCGGTCTTGGTCTTGGCCGCCGCGGCACGCCCGCGGGAAGCGGGCACCTTGTTCGCCGGGCCGGTGGTGGCCGGCCGCTGCGCGGGCTTGGCGGCCGTTTTCTTGGCGACCTTCTTCGCGGCCGGTGCAGACGCCGCGGGAGACGCGGCGGTGGCGGAATTGCGCGCGGTGGTGCTCACGAGTGCATCCCTCGCTCTCAGTCGGAAACAGCCGCTCCCGACGGCGTAAGGGAAGCTACCGGGGGCGGCCAGGGTGCGGGCGTGTCGTTCGGGTCTTTCGGGTGAGGAACGCTTCGACGCCCGTCACCCATTCCGCACAACGGGTTACGCGGACGATTGGTGCCCGGAGCCTTGAGCGGCTAATCACGAAACGGCAAAGAACTTTTTCCGGAAGGGCCCCGCGGCGCCGCCGCGAGCCCCCGCCGCGCCCCGGTGCGCAAGCCGTCAACCTGCGCGAAGAGCGTCGAGGAGCGCATCGAGCCGGTCCGGCGGATCGGCGATCTCGACGATCTTGTCACGGCTCGCGGCACCGGAAATGAGCGTCACCTTGCGCGCCCGGACGCCTAATGCATCGGCGAGCGCCTTAAGCGCCGCAGCGGTCGCTTTCCCGTCCACCGCACGCTCCTGTACGGCGACCACCAGCGCCCCGGGAGCGCCTGAAGCGCCGTCCGCCCCATACACGCCGCCCACCTTGGTGCGGCTCGCGCCGGGCTTGACGCGGATCGTGACGCGCGCGGCCGCGGAAGCCGGGTGAAAAGGCGCGGATTCGGCTCGTGCCATGGCATTACACTATTGAAGCGGTCCGAGAAGGCACAGATGGGGACCAGTAGCGCCGCACGCAGCCGCGAGCGAGCCAGGGACGGTGTGAGCCTGGCGGCGTGCTCGGCGTGAAGATCGCCCCGGAGCCGTCGGAGGAACAGCAGGCCGGCCGGCCACACGGCCCCCGGCCCGCCCAGTAGAACCGGCCGGGCGGTGTTAACGAGTGGGTCCGCCGCGAACGCGTGCACGCGAGTGTCTCGCCGCCGCGCCGGGCCAAGGAGGGTGGTACCGCGGGAGCCCCGCCGCCGTGCGGGCGCCTCGTCCCTTCGCGCATCCGACCGCCGCGAGAGGGACGCACAGATCATGTATCGCCCGGTACCCGCCCAGGTGGACCTGGTCGCCATGGAGCACGAGGTGCTCGACTTCTGGCGCTCCGAGTCCGTCTTCCGCAAGTCCCTGACCGCCACCGCCGACGGGCCGCGCTGGACCTTCTACGAGGGCCCGCCGACCGCCAACGGCATGCCCGGCACCCACCACGTCGAGGCCCGCGTCTTCAAGGACGTCTTCCCCCGGTTCAAGACCATGAAGGGCTTCCGGGTCGAGCGGCGGGCCGGCTGGGACTGCCACGGCCTGCCGGTGGAGCTGGCGGTGGAGAAGGAGCTGGGCTTCACCGGCAGGCAGGACATCGAGACGTACGGGGTCGCCGAGTTCAACGAGAAGTGCCGCGAGTCCGTCAAGCGGCACGTCGGCGAGTTCGAGAAGATGACCGAGCGGATGGGCTACTGGGTCGACCTGTCCATCGCCTACCGGACCATGGACCCGGCCTACATCGAGTCGGTCTGGTGGTCGCTCAAGGTCATCTTCGACCGGGGCCTGCTGGTCCGCGACTTCCGGATCAGCCCGTACTGCCCGCGCTGCGGCACCGCGCTGTCCGACCACGAGCTGGGCCAGCCTGAGGTGTACCGGCTGGTCGCCGATCCGTCGGTGACCGTGCGGTTCCCGGTGCTGACCGCGCCGCCCGGCGGGCCGGCCGGCC
>JBOHCW010000374.1:0-2872 GCA_050725375.1 Actinocrinis sp.
TGGCCGTCGCCGCCGACGTGACCGACGCGGACGCGGTGCGCGCCGCGGCCGACCGGGTGGCCGCCGAGCTGGGCGGCGCCGACCTGCTGTTCAACAACGCGGGCGTGATGCTGCCGGCGCCGGTCGAGCAGCTGGCCGTCGACCAGTGGCAGCGGCAGATCGACCTTAACGTCACCGGTCTGATGAACGTGATCGGTGCGTTCACTGCGCAGCTGGTCGCGTCCGCCGCCGAGCGGGGCGTGGGCGACCTGATCAACACCTCGTCGATCGCGGCGCAGAACATCCTGCCGAACTTCGCCGTGTACTCGGCGACGAAGGCGTACGTGACACACCTGTCCCGGCACCTGCGTGTCGAGCTCGGCCCGAAGAACGTGCGCGTCTCGTCGATCGAGCCCGGCATCGTGGGCACGGAACTACAGAGCCACGTCACCGACGCCGGCGTGCAGGCGTGGCTCGAAGGCGTGCGGCAGAGCATCGAATGGCTCACCGCGCAGGACATCGCGCGCGCGGTCGGCTTCATCGTGTCCCAGCCCGTACGCGTGAACTTCCAGCAGGTCACGATCATGCCGACCGCGCAGGCCGGCTGACATCAAGTTCTGCTAAAGCCGGCGCCCCGCTGGCGGGCGGCGTCGCCGGGAACCGATAGCGTCGTGGCATGAGCAATCTGAACGACGCGCCGGACGGCGACCAGGACGGCGGCGAGGCGGCATCCGAGTTCGTCGAGGAGCTGATCCTGGGACTGGAGCGGGCCGCCGACGGCGAGTCGGACCCGGAGATCAAGTCCCGTCTTCGCGGTGCGGCGGCGATCCTGTCGACGGTCGGCCGACATGTCACGACCGAGATCGCCGCGAAGATCATCGAACGCGCGATGGACCTGTAACCGCAAACGGCACTTGGGGCGGCGGGCGCACAGCCCGCCGCTCAGTTGCGTCAGCCGGCCGGTGCGACATCGCCGAACGGTCAGCGGGCGCCGGCTTAGCAGAACTTGATGTCAGCCGGCCCGCGTCCGCGCTGACGAAGCGGGTAAGCCTCCTGCATCGGAACCCCCGACATCAAGACTCCCGACATCAAGGCTCCCGGTATCGGGTCGGTCCCGCATTCGGGGCTCCCCCGCGATGGCGCCGACGGAAGCGACGGGACATGTGCACGACCGTGATCAGCATCGATCCGCACTCCCCGGTGCCCGTCCTGCTGCTCGGCGTACGCGACGAATTCCTCGAACGCCCCTGGCTGCCGCCCGGCCGCCACTGGCCTGATCGCCCGCGGCTGGTCGGCGGGCAGGATTTGCAGGCGCGAGGCACGTGGCTGGCCGTCGATCCCGATGCGCCGCGCGTCGCCTGCCTGCTCAACGGGCACGGCGAGCCCGCAGCGCAAGCGCGCCGCCTGTCACGGGGCGAACTGCCGTTGCGCCTCGCGTCCGGCGGCGAGCTCGGCGACCTTGACGTAAGCAGGTACGACCCGTTCCACCTGGTGTGTGCGACGCCTGATACGGCCCGCCTGTGGAGCTGGGACGGACGCACGCTGGCCGAGCGCGCCCTCGACGCCGGACTGCACTTCATCGTCAACAGCGGGCTCGAAGGCGCCTCCGGGCACGAGGAGGTGCCTGCCGCGCAGATGCGGGCGCGCATCGACTTCTACCGTCCGCTGTTCGAGAAGGCAGCGAGGCCGGAGCCTGGAACGGAGCCGGAAGGGCGGGTCCGGACGCGGGAGCGGTCGCAATCAGCCCTCGGCGACGGCTCCGTCGAGTCCACGTGGGGCGAATGGCTCACGCTCGCGGCCGGCGCCGGGCTGGACCCGGCCGATCCGCGCGCGCTGGTGCTGCGCCGGACCTTTGACACCCGGCAGTGGGGCACCTCCAGCCTGAGCCTGGTCGCGCTCACCCGAACGGGCGCACGCTTCGACTTCTGCGCCGATCCCGCCGACGCCGAGCCGACCTGGTCGCACGTGCTGTGACAAGGGTGAGCCACACCAGGAGGCGATGTCCGACCGGAGCGCCCGGGATCGACACCGTGCCCGGCGCCACGTACACCGGCCAGGGCTACGTGCAGTCCCCGCAGAGCGCGATCGACAAGGCCGGCGGGTAACTGCCGGCTCATGCCGCGACCGAGGCAGCGCGCGGTATCGGATTCGGATCACCGACCGACCTCCCGCGCAACGCCGCACGCGCCAACGCGATGCCGCGCTCACGTACCCCTGCCAGCTCCGCCGCCGGCGGCCGCACGCGTTCGGGCTCCGATATTCGGCACGTCCGGCACAGGCCGGCCGCGACGACCGGCGCGCGGCACTGTCCACACTCATGTCGCACCGGAGCCGCGACAGGCTCCGCGGGCATCTTCAGCCGCAGCCGAGTCTCGACGAACCGCACCGGGCATCGCACGCCGCCGCGCGGCAACCCGCGCGTCATCGATCCGAGTATGTGCAGGTCGGACGCACCCCGTCTGCGCCACTCGGCCACCAGTGGCGCCAACGCGACCGTCTCGCGCTCTCCCAGCGCGAGTTGCGGCTCGGCGCGCCCGACCCGTGCCAGCAGCGCGGCACCGGCCACCGTCTCCGCTTCCGTGCTCACACGCAGATTCTGGTTCGAAGCGGCATACGGCCCCGAACGCGGGTCCGGACGCGGGTTCGGCAGTGAATTCGAAGGCTGACGACTCCCCGCCGCCCCGCCCGACGCACCACCCCGCGAGCCGAGCGGAGGCCGGTGGACGCGCGCGGCGGGGGTGGGTTCTTTATCCGTTCTTTTACGGGGTTGTCGCCGTTTGGACCAGCTCCCGGCTGACCGGAGTCCGGTTTCCCGGCACCCGGCCCCACCTGCGCCGGACCCAGCGCCACCGTGACCCCCGGCGTTTCGAACACCTCGACCTCGGTGCTGACC
>JBOHCW010000375.1:0-13240 GCA_050725375.1 Actinocrinis sp.
GGGTGTTGGCGTTGGAGATGTCGATGCCGTTCTCGACGATGGTGGTGGCGACCAGCACGTCGGACTTCTTCTCCCAGAAGTCCACGACGACCTGCTCCAGCGCCTGCTCCGACATCTGGCCGTGCGCCGTGGCAACGCGGGCCTCCGGTACGAGCTGCCGCAGCCGCGCCGCCGCCCGGTCGATGGACTCCACCCGGTTGTGGATGTAGAAGACCTGGCCCTCGCGCAGCAGTTCGCGGCGGACCGCGGCGGCGATCTGCTTCTCGTCGTACCCGCCGACGAAGGTGAGCACCGGGTGCCGCTCCTCCGGCGGGGTCTGGATCGTCGACATCTCACGGATGCCGGTGACCGCCATCTCCAGCGTGCGCGGGATCGGGGTCGCGGACATGGTCAGCACGTCCACGTTCGCGCGCATCTGCTTGAGGTGCTCCTTGTGCTCGACGCCGAAGCGCTGCTCCTCGTCGACGATCACCAGGCCCAGGTCCTTGAACCTGGCCTCCTTGGAGAACAGCCGGTGCGTGCCGATCACCAGGTCCACGGTGCCGTCGGCCATGCCGCGCAGCACCTCGGCCGACTCCTTGTCGGTCTGGAACCGCGACAGGGCCTTGATCTTGATCGGGAACTGGGCGTAGCGCTCGGCGAAGGTGGACATGTGCTGCTGCACCAGCAGCGTGGTCGGCACCAGGATCGCGACCTGCTTGCCGTCCTGCACCGCCTTGAACGCGGCGCGCACCGCGATCTCGGTCTTGCCGTAGCCGACGTCGCCGCAGATCAGCCGGTCCATCGGCGTCTCGCGCTCCATGTCGCGCTTGACCTCGTCGATGGCGGCGAGCTGGTCGGGCGTCTCGACGTACGGGAACGCGTCCTCCAGTTCGCGCTGCCACGGCGTGTCCGGCGCGAAGGCGTGGCCGGGCGCGGCCATCCGGGCCGAGTAGAGCTTGATCAGGTCGGCGGCGATCTCCTTGACCGCTTTGCGCGCGCGGCTCTTGGCCTTGTGCCAGTCCGCGCCGCCGAGCCGGTGCAGCGAGGGCGACTCGCCGCCGACGTACTTGGTGACCTGCTCCAGTTGGTCGGTCGGCACGAACAGCCGGTCGCCGGGCTGGCCGCGCTTGCTGGCCGCGTATTCGATGACGAGGTACTCGCGGGTGGCGCCGGCGACTGTGCGCTGCACCATCTCGACGTACCGGCCGACGCCGTGCGCCTCGTGCACCACGTAGTCGCCCGCCTTTAGTTGCAGCGGGTCCACGGTGTTGCGCCGGCGCGAAGGCATCCGGCGCATGTCCTTGGTGGACGAGCGCTGCCCTGCGATGTCGGTCTCGGTGAGGACGACCGTCTTCGCGCGTTCGAGCACGAATCCGTGGTCGATGGAGCCGGTCGCCACGTGCACGACGCCGGGCTCGGGCTCGTCGGGCAGGTCCAGGTCCAGCCGGGCGCCGATGTCGGCGTTCTTCGCCACCTCGACCAGGCGCTCGGCCGGGCCGTGGCCCTCCGTCACCAGTACTACGCGCCAGCCGTCGCGCACCCAGCCGCGCACGTCGGCCAGCACGGCCTCGGTGTCGCCGCGGTATTCCGGGGCCGCGACGGCCTCGGAGCGCTCGGTGTCGTCGGTGTCCAGGGCCTCGTCGGTGAACTCGGACAGCGCCCCGTCCGTGGCCGTGCGCTCGTTGTCGGCCAAGCCGAACGGTGACACCGACCACCACGGCAGGCCGAGCTCCTGGGCGTGTTCGCGCACGTCGGCCAGCGACCACAGCGAGGCCGCGCCGAGGTCGAGCGGCGCGGCGGCGCCCACGGCCGCGGCGGCCCACGACGCGTCCAGGAACTCCTGCGAGGTGCGCACCAGGTCCGCGGCGCGCGCCCTGACCCGCTCGGGATCGCAGGCCACGATGTGCGTGCCCTGAGGCAGCAGGTCGATCAGCAGCTCCATCCGGTCCACCAGGACCGGCGCCAGCGACTCCATGCCCTCGACCGCGATGCCCTCGGCGATCTTGCCGAACACGTCGGCCAGCGCGGGGAACTCGGAGGCGTACCCGTGCGCGCGCTTGCGGACGATGTCGGTCAGCAGCAGCTCGCGGCACGGCGGCGCCCAGAGACCCTGCTCGGCGATTTCCAGCGAGCGCTGGTCGGCGACCTTGAAGTAGCGGATCTCCTCGATCTGGTCGCCCCAGAACTCCAGCCGCAGCGGGTGCTCCTCGGTGGGCGGGAACACGTCGAGGATGCCGCCGCGCACGGCGAAGTCGCCGCGCTTCTCGACCAGGTCGGTGCGCAGGTAGGCGGCCGCGCCGAGGCGGTGGACCAGTTCGTCGAACTCGATCGTCCCGCCGGCCCGCGCCTGCACCGGCTCCAGGTCGCCGAGGCCGGCCACCTGGGGCTGGAGCACGGCGCGGATCGGCGCGACGACCACCTGCGGCAGCGCGCTGTCGTCCCGCGTGCCGGGGTGGGTCAGCCGGCGCAGTACGGCCAGCCGGCGGCCGACCGTGTCGGAGCGCGGCGAGAGGCGTTCGTGCGGCAGCGTCTCCCAGGCCGGGAACTCGGCCACCGCGGACGGGCCGAGCAGCGTGCGCAGCGCGGCGACCAGGTCGTCGGCCTCGCGGCCGGTGGCGGTGACGGCCAGCAGCGGCCGGCCGGCCTGACGCGTCACGGCGGCCAGCGCGAAGGGCCGCAGTCCGGGCGGTGCGGTGAGGTCGAGGCGGGGCCGGTCACCGGCGCGGGCGGCCCGCACGGCGGCGTCGACCGCCGGGTCCTGCGCGACCGGGCCGAGCAGTCCGGGTAGTGGCATGAGAGCTCCTCCGGTCCAAGGCGGGCACGCGGACTACCCCCAGTCCGCGAAAGACAGGGGGTGATGCATCCAGGGTACGCAGTCGGGCCGACAAGTGCGCCGTTTCGCACAAATTTTCGAGAACGACACGCCCTAGGGGGCGCGCGGCGACACGCGCGCAATCCCGCCAAATACACCGTGAAATACACCGGGAGGGCGCGCCCGCCTACCGTTGCAGCGACGGCTACGGGTACCGTTCCCTTGTCGTTCGTGAACGCGCTGCGGTTCATCCGGGTGGACGTGGAAGTCTGGAAAAGGGCTGGAGATCATGACGCAAGGATCGGGCATGGGTTCGCCGACGCGCGCCGCGATACCGAACGGGCAGTTCGCCGGCCGGCTCATCGAGTTCAGCGACCCCGAGCTCGACCGCAAGTATCCGCGCGGCGTATACGTGGACTTGCACGGCTATCCGAACTTCTCGGTGTACGCGCGGCTGGCCGCGGAGATCGCCGAGCCGCCGTCGGGCCTGTCCGCCGACGAGGTGCGGGTCACCGACGTGATCGCGGCCAACCTCATCGGCTCGGCCAGCGGCGACCCGCTGTGGCAGCAGGGCCGCCCGCCCACGGTCACGCCGGAGGGCTGGACGTGGGTGCACGAGGCGCGCAGCCGCAAGCTGTACCTGGTGCCCGCTGAGCTGAACGCGTCGTTCCGGCACCACGGCGGCGTCGCCACGCTCAGCGCCGACCCGACCAAGACCGGGCTGTGGCACGAGGGCATGCTGGAGCAGGTCGCCTTCGAGCGCTCCGGCTCGGTGCCCGAGGAGGCGCTGGTCCAGCTGGAGTCGCAGCTCGGCTTCCAGCTGCCGGTCTCGTACCGCCGGTTCCTCGGCGGCACCGACGGCGGCCGGCCGCTGGTCCCGGCCGTGAACCTGAACTGCGGCCTGATCGCGGACGGCTGGCTGTTCGGGCTGCGCCGCTCCGACCCGCACCAGGACCTGGTGTACGCGAACCAGTCGCTGTACGACCGGTTCACCGAGGAGTACCTCGGCATCGGCTTCGTGCAGGGCGGCATGCTGGCGCTGAAGATCCGCGGCAGCGACCTGGGTTCGGTCTGGTACTTCGACGACGACGACCCGCGCGACAACGACGGGCGCGACGCCGAGTCCATCTGCGCCGAGCTGCTGCACCGGGTCGGCAACGACTTCGACGACTTCGCCCGGCACCTGGTGGCGCTGCCCTCGCAGATCGTGGAGATCTCCGAGGCCGCGGTGCGCGGCGGGCACGCGCGCTCGGTCGACACCGACCAGCACCTCGGCTCCGCGCTGCCGGCGCACCTGCGCCGGCACTGATCTCCGGGCGCGGACTCGGAGTCGGAGTTGGAGTCGGCCGAGTCTCACCGGGTGAACCGGAGTCGAATGTGTGACGTACGCCGCATACTATGACCCCGGTTGGACAGCGTGGTCCGCCAGCAGTCAGCAGTGCTGCCGACCAGCCGAGGATGTGCCATGCCCATGCCAGAGACGCGCAATCCCGCCGACCAGCCCCCAGCCCCGGACGCCGCCTTGCGAACCGACATCAAGTCGCTCGGCGAGCTGCTGGGCCGCACCCTGGTGCGCCAGGAGGGCCAGGAACTGTTCGACCTGGTCGAGGAGGTCCGGGCGCTGACCCGGTCCGACGACCCCGCGGACGGCGAGCGCGCCGTGCGGCGGCTGGCCGAGCTCGACCTGGCCACCACGATCCGGCTGGTGCGGGCGTTCTCCACGTACTTCCACCTGGCCAACGTCACCGAACAGGTGCACCGCGGCCGTGAGCTGCACACCCAGCGCGCGACGGTCGGCTCCTGGCTGACCCAGGCGATCGACCGGATCGCCGGGGCGATCGAGGACCCGGAGTCGAAGGTCACCCACGAGTGGGTCGAGCAGGTCGTCTCGTACCTGTCGGTGCGCCCGGTGTTCACCGCGCACCCGACGGAGGCGGCGCGTCGCACGATCCTGTCGAAGCTGCGCCAGATCGCGCTGCTGCTGGAGTCGAACCCGTTCGTGCCGAGCGGCGACCGCGTAGTGCGCCGCCGGGCCGAGCGGCGGCTGGCCGAGCTGGTCGAGTCGCTGTGGCAGACCGACGAGCTGCGCGTCGCGCGCCCCGAGCCGACCGACGAGGCGCGCAACGCGCTGTACTACCTGGACGAGCTGCACGCCGGCGCCGTGCCCGACGTGCTGGACGAGCTGGCCGCCGAGCTGGACCGGATCGCGGTGACGCTGCCGGTCGACGCCCGCCCGCTCTCCTTCGGCTCGTGGATCGGCGGGGACCGGGACGGCAACCCGAACGTCACCCCGCTGCTGACGCTGGAGATCCTCGGCCAGCAGCACGAGCACGCCATCGAGGACGCGCTCAAGGTGGTCGCCCAGCTGCAGAGCTCGCTGTCGACCTCGAAGCGGATCGCCCAGGTCACCCCGCAGCTTGAGGCGTCCGTCGAGGCGGACCTGGCGGCGCTGGCCGACGACATCGCGCCACGCTACCGGCGGCTCAACCAGGAGGAGCCGTACCGGCTCAAGACGATCTGCGTGCGCCAGAAGCTGGTGAACACGCGCAAGCGGATCGCCCAGCGGCGTGGACACGTGCCCGGCCAGGACTACCTGAACGGCGACGAGCTGGTCGCCGACCTGGTGTTGATGCGCGAGTCGCTGCTGGCGGATCGCGGCGAGCTGATCGCGCACGGCCTGCTGGACCAGGTGATCCGCACCGTGTCCGCCTTCGGCCTGCAGCTGGCGACGATGGACGTGCGCGAGCACGCCGAGGCGCACCACCACGCGGTCGGCCAGCTGATCGACCGGCTCGGCGGCGAGTCGTGGCGTTACGAGGACATGCCGCGCGACTACCGCGCCGGGCTGCTGGCCAAGGAGCTGCGCTCGCGCCGTCCGCTGGCGCTGCTGCCGGTGACCATCCACCGCGCGCCGGACCCGGCCGAGGCGACTCCGCTGCTGGACGAGGCGGGCGCTCGCACCTTCGGCATCTTCACCGCGATCCACGAGGCGATCGACCGGTTCGGCCCGAACGTCATCGAGAGCTACGTCATCTCGATGTGCCACGGTGTGGACGACGTGTACGCGGCGGTGCTGCTGGCCCGCGAGGCCGGGCTGATCGACCTGCGCGCGGACCGGGCCGCGATCGGCTTCGTGCCGCTGCTGGAGACCGTCAGTGAGCTGCGACAGGCCGACGCGATCCTCAACGACCTGCTCAGCGACCCCTCGTACCGCAAGCTGGTGCGGCTGCGCGGCGACGTACAGGAGGTGATGCTCGGCTACAGCGACTCGAACAAGGAGGCCGGGATCACCACCAGCCAGTGGGAGATCCACCTGGCCCAGCGCAAGCTGCGCGACGTGGCGCACCGGCACGGCATCCGGCTGCGGCTGTTCCACGGCCGCGGCGGCACGGTCGGGCGCGGCGGCGGCCCGACCCACGACGCGATCCTGGCGCAGCCGTGGGGCACGCTGGAGGGCGAGATCAAGGTCACCGAGCAGGGCGAGGTGATCTCGGACAAGTACGCGCTGGCGTCGCTGGCCCGGGAGAACCTGGAGCTGACCGTGGCCGCGACGCTCGAGGCGTCGGTGCTGCACCTCGGCCCGCGCCAGAGCGCCGACGCGCTAGCCCGGTGGTCGGCCACGATGACCGGGATCTCGGACGCGGCGTTCGCCCGGTACCGCGGCCTGGTCGAGGACCCGGACCTGCCCAAGTACTTCGTGGCCTCCACCCCGGTGGA
Organism: Actinocrinis sp.; assembly: GCA_050725375.1. Lineage (GTDB taxonomy): Bacteria > Actinomycetota > Actinomycetes > Streptomycetales > Catenulisporaceae > Actinocrinis. The sequence continues at coordinate 6,512 of JBOHCW010000375.1, forward strand.
CCAGCTCGGCGACCTGCACCTGGGCTCGCGCCCGTCGCGCCGTCCGGACTCGGGCGCCGGCCTGGAGGGCCTGCGGGCCATCCCGTGGGTGTTCGGCTGGACCCAGTCGCGCCAGATCGTGCCCGGCTGGTTCGGCGTGGGCACCGGCCTGGCCGCGGCGTACGAGGCCGGCCAGGCCGAGGTGCTGGCGGAGATGTTCGGCGAGTGGCACTTCTTCCGCAACTTCCTGTCGAACGTCTCGATGACGCTGGCCAAGACCGAGATGCGGATCGCCGAGCGCTACGTCGACCAGCTGGTCCCCGACGAGCTCAAGCACGTGTTCGACGTGATCAAGGCGGAGCACGAGCTGACGGTCCGGCAGGTGCTGCGCGTCTCCGGGCACACCGAACTGCTCGGTGACGACCCGGTGCTGGCCCGTACCCTGCGCATCCGCGACGGCTACCTCGACCCGATCTCGTACCTGCAGGTGGCCCTGATCAAGCGGCAACGCGAGGCGGTCGAAGCCGGCCGGGAGATCGATCCCCAGCTGAACCGCGCGCTGCTGCTGACGGTCAACGGTGTGGCGGCGGGTCTGCGTAACACCGGCTGAGCGAGAAGCGGCCGCGGAACTAGCAGAGCGGCCCGTAAAAGCAAGGGACAACACGAAGCGGACGGCCGAAGGCCGTCCGCTGTTCCTTGTGCCGGCACCGCGTGTTCACCTGGCGACGGAATTGATTGGTACCCCGTCTGACCTGTGGATAAACAAGATCTCTTTGTCCACGGCCTGTGGACACATTCTGTGGATAACTGCCCCCGCGATCCACAGGGTCATCACGAAAAGACGCCGCGGGCGGTGCGCGCCGCACTCCGATCGCCACAATCCGATCGCCGCACTCCGATGATCACATCAACGCACTCGGTCCTGGACGTAGGAGTGCAACCGCTGGTTCTCGACGGGCTTGGCGCTCTTGGGTCGGCGCGCGGCCAGCTCCGCCTTCCACTGCGCGGTCCCAGCTCGGTACTCGAGCTGATGTGGGGACCACGCGACGCCCGTACGACGTAAATCCTGCGCCAGAAGAGTGGGTATACAGGAGGCTGCGATGACAAAGATCCTGGTCGACGTGGACGACACCGTGCTCGCCGAAGCCATGGAGCTGCTCGGCACGAAGACCAAGAAGGAAACCATCAACCTCGCCCTGCGGGAGATCACTGCACGGCGACGGCGCATCAAGGCGTTCCACGAACTGTGCGAACTCTTCGACAGCGGCGACAATGACTTTGAATGCATCGCGCGCGTGACAGGGCAGCCGATCCTCCGCAACGACACGCCCGCACAGTTCGAATGACGATGGGGACGGGGATCGGTCGCTGCGGCTACCAGCTGACCCGGCTATTGGAAGACGACGGTGCGGCGGCCGTTGAGCAGGACGCGGTGTTCGCAGTGCCAGGCGACCGCGCGTGACAGGACCCGGCATTCGACGTCGCGCCCCAGGGCCACCAGTTGGTCGGGGACCAGGCCGTGGCCGACGCGGGCGACGTCCTGTTCGATGATCGGGCCCTCGTCCAGCGCGGCGGTCACGTAGTGGGCGGTCGCGCCGATGAGCTTGACGCCGCGCTCGTGGGCCTGGTGGTAGGGCTTGGCGCCCTTGAAGGACGGCAGGAAGGAGTGGTGGATGTTGATGATCCGGCCCTCCAGCGCCTTGCAGACCTCGTCGGAGAGCACCTGCATGTAGCGCGCCAGCACGACCAGTTCGACGCCGTTCTCCTCGGCCAGGCGCAGCAGGCGCGCCTCCTGCTCGGCCTTGTTGTCCCTGGTGACCGGTATGTGGACGAACGGGATGCCGTACGACTCGACCAGCTGCTTGAAGTCGGTGTGGTTGGAGACCACCGCCGGGATCTCGATCGGCAGGGCGCCGATGCTGTGCCGGAACAGCAGATCGTTGAGACAGTGCCCGAACTTGGACACCAGGATCAGGGTCGGCATCCTGAGCGCCGCGTCGTGGATCTGCCAGGTCATCCGGAACGCGGCGGCGGTGGCCGCGAAGCCGCCGTTGAGCGAGAGCAGGTCGACGCCCTCCTCCTGCGCGACGAAGTGGACGCGCATGAAGAACAGCCCGGTGTCCGAGTCGCCGTACTGCTGGCTGTCCACGATGGTGCAGCCGGTGACCAGCAAAAAGCTGGCCACGGCGTGCACGATCCCGCGCTGGTCGGGGCAGGAGAGAGTCAGCACGTACTCGCGGGCCGGCACGGTCGGCTCGGGACTGTCGGGGGCTGCCGTCGTCATGCCTCCCATCCTGGCCTACGCCGCCGGTGGGCAGGTAGCGTCGGACACCGTCGGACACGGCCGGGCCGTTTTTCATCGCTCAAAGTCGCGGACCCGACTATCGTCGGGCCGTGGCCTCTTCTTCATATCTTCGTTTCCCGCACGTGGCCGGAGACCTGGTCGTCTTCGTGGCCGAGGACGACGTCTGGCTCGCACCGCTCGCCGAGGCCGCGGGCGGGGGCGGCGGGACTGCCTGGCGGCTGACCGCCGATCAGGCCCCTGTCCTGAATCCACGGCTGAATCCGTCCGGGACGCACGTGGCCTGGACCTCGACCCGTGACAGTTCGGGCACGATGTCCCGCGGCAGCGCACGCGAGGCGTACAGCGTACCGGTGGACGGCGGTCCGGTGACGCGGCTGACCTACTGGGGCGACGCGGGCAACGCGGTGCGCGGCTGGGTGTCCGACGACGAGGTGCTGGTGCTCAGCCGCACCGGACACCACGACACCATGCGGACCTGGGCCTATGCGGTGCCGCTCGAAGGCACGGCGCGGCTGTTGCCGTACGGCCCGGCCGGCGACCTGTCGCTCTCGCCGGACGGCGCGGTGCTGGTCGGCTCGGCCCTGTACGCCGAACCGTCGCGCTGGAAGCGCTACGGCGGCGGCACCGGCGGCAAGATCTGGTACTCGCCGGACGGCGACCAGTACGCGCGCATCCTGGGCGACGTCGGCAACCACCTGGTGAACCCGATGTGGGTGTCGGGCCGAGTGGTCTTCCTGTCAGACCACGACGGCGTCGCCGCGGTGTACTCGTCGCTACCGGACGGCACGGACGTGCGCCGGCACACGGACCACGGCCCCTACTACGCGCGGCACGCGACGACGGACGGCGCACGCGTGGTCTACCAGTGTGCCGGCGACCTGTGGCTGCTCGACTCGCTCGACGCCGAGCCGGTGAAGCTGGACATCCGCCTTCGCGGCGTGCGCTCGGGTCGCACGCCGTTCCCGGTGTACGCGCGGCGCGATCTCAGCAACTTCGAGATGTGCAAGACCGGCCGGATCCTGACGGCGGAGGTGCGCGGCACGGTGCACCGGCTTCCGGTGCAGGACGGTCCGGCGCGCACGCTGCTCAAGACGCCGGGTGTGCGCGGCCGGCTGCCGCGGATCGTGTGCGGCACCTCGACGGTGGTCTGCGTGTCGGACGAGGGCGGCGAGGACGGCCTCGTCGTGATCACGGCGGACGGCTCGTCGACGCAGCGCCTGGCGCACGGCGAACTGGGCCACGTGCTGGAGCTGGCGCTCTCGCCGGACGGCGCGATTGCGGCGGTCGCGGCGCACGACGGCCGGCTGCTGCTGGTGTCGCTGGGTATTGAGACCGACGCAGAGGACGAAGACGAGGACGAGGACGGCCAAGCGTCCGAGGCCGAGCACGATGAAGAGCACGAAGATGCGGGCTCTGAATCGGCAGAATCCAATGCTGACAAGGATGATGCCGACGACGATGACACGTCCGCGGGTGCCTCTGGGAGTGCCGACACTGAGAGCGCTGACACTGAGGCTGACACTGAGAGCGCTGATGCCGAGCAGCCGCCGCCGGGAACGGTGACCGAGCTGGCGCGCAGCCGGAACGCCGAGGTGCGCGGGATGGTCTTCTCGTCCGACTCGGCGTATCTGGCCTGGGCGCAGCCCTGGGAGCCGGGGGAGTTCTCGCAGATCCGGCTGGCCCGGCTGGCCGACCGCGAGATCACGGACGTGACCACGCCGCGCTTCGACGACTCGTCGCCGGTGTTCACGCACGACGGCAAGTACCTGGCGTTCCTGTCGAACCGGGTGTACGACCCCGTATACGACGACCACTTCTTCGACCTCGGATTCCTGCCCGGCGTCCGGCCGTACCTGGCCACCCTCGCCGAGACGACGCCGTCGCCGTTCGCCCCGGAGCTCAACGGCCGGCCGGTCTCGCCGGAGAAGTCGGGTGAGGGCAAGGGAAACGGCAAGAGCAAGAACGGCGACGGTAAGGGCGCTGACGACGACAAGTCGGTGACCGTGGACATGGACGGCATCGCGTCGCGCATCGTGCCGTTCCCGGTCGAGGCCGGCGGCTACCGGTCGATGGCCGCGGTCAAGGGCGGCGTGCTGTGGATGGACCCGCCGCGCACCGGCGAGCTGCACGAGGCGGTCGTCGGCGCGTCCGACGAACACCCGAAGGCCGGCCTCGTGCGCTACGACCTGGAGAAGCGCAAGCGCTCGACGATCGTGGAGGAGCTGGACTCCTACGCGGTCTCCGGCGACGGCGCCCGGCTGGCGTACCTCGACGGCGGCACGCTGAAGGTCATGGCCTCCGACTCCGCCGACAGCGACGAGGCGGTCAACGTGGACCTTGAGCGCATCCGGGTCACCGTGGACCCGGCGGCCGAGTGGCGCCAGATGTACGACGAGGCGTGGCGGCACATGCGCGACAACTACTGGCGCGCGGACATGAACGGCGTCGACTGGCCCGCGATGGCCGAGCGCTACCGGCCGCTGCTGGACCGGATCGGCTCACGCGACGACCTGCACGACGTGCTCTGGGAACTGCAGGGCGAGCTCGGCTCGTCGCACGCGTACGTCCGGGCGCCGGGCGCGGGGGCGTATGAGGCGCTGGCGCAGGGCCTGCTTGGTGCCGACCTGCGCCGCGACCAGGACGGGACCTGGCGGATCGTCACCATCCCGCGCGGCGAGAGTTCGGTGCTCGCGGCACGCTCGCCGCTGGCCGCGCCCGGCGTGGCGGCCCGTCCGGGCGACGCGATCGTCGCGGTAGACGGGCTGCCGGTGCCCAGCGATCACGGCCCGAACGCGCTGCTGTCCGGGAAGGCGGGCAAGCCGGTAGAGCTGACGCTGCGACGTGACGCCGACATTGAAGCCAGTGCCGACGGCGGCGAAGCCGAGGAGCGCCGCGTGGTCGTCACGCCGCTGGCCAGCGAGAGCGTGATGCGCTACCACGAGCTGGTCGAGCGCCGCCGCGAGGCGGTGCGTGCCGCGTCCGGCGGCCGGCTCGGCTACCTGCACGTGCCGGACATGATGTCCTGGGGCTGGGCGGAGTTCCACCGCGACATGCGCGGCGCGTTCCAGGCCGAGGGCCTGGTGCTCGACCTGCGCGAGAACGGCGGCGGGCACACCTCGATGCTCGTGGTGGAGAAGCTGGCCCGCAAGATCATCGGCTGGGAGCTGTCCCGGCTGGCCGAGCCGGTCAGCTACCCGAGCGAGGCCCCGCGCGGCCCGATCGTCGCGGTCGTGGACGAGTACGCCGGCTCGGACGGAGACATCGGCACACAGGCGATCAAGCGGTACGGCATCGCGCCGGTCGTCGGCGTCCGGACGTGGGGCGGCGTGATCGGTATCGACGGCAAGTACTCGCTGGTCGACGGCACCGGCGTCACCCAGCCCAAGTACTCGTTCTGGTTCGACGGCGGCAGCGGCTGGGGTGTGGAGAACTACGGCGTCGACCCCGATGTCGAGGTCCCGATCCCGCCGCACGACTGGATCGCCGGACGCGATCCCCAGCTGGATACGGCGATCCGCATGGCCCTGGAGGCCTTGGACTCGCGGCCCGCCCTGACCCCGCCCCAGCCCGACCCGAGGTAGCGCAGTGCGCGCATAGACGAAGACTGCGACAGGGCCGCCCTCTCAGAGGGCGGTTAGTCCAGGGGCGGGGCGGCCAGGGCGGCGTCGTATCTGCGCAGCACCAGCCTGGCGACCTGTTCGTGCACGCCGATGGGCTCGGTGACGCAGATCCGGCAGGGGTGGTCGGTCTCCAACGCCGCCAAGGTCGCGCTCTCCTGGATTCTGCGGCTGAATTCGCCGGACGACAGGAGGTACGTGGCCACCGCGATCGGGCGGCCGCGGCGGGCCAGGCGAGTGAGCAGTCCGGAGATGTCGGGTTCGGCGGTGGTGACGAAGCCGGTGCGTACGGGCATGCCCAGGCGTTCGGCCAGCAGGCCGGCCATCGCCACCGCGTCGCCGTTGGACTGCTTGTCGGAGGAGCCGGCCGCGGCCAGGACGACCTGCGTGCCAAAGGCGGTTCCGCCGCTCATAGCGGCGAGCCGGTCCCTCAGCGCGGACGCCAGCAGCGGGTCGGGGCCCAGAGGCGTGGCCGGGTAAATCCTGGCGCCGCCGCAGCCGGGCAGCTTCGTGGCCGCGCTGATCGCCTTCGGGATGTCCCGGCGTACGTGATACCCCGAGCCGAGCAGGAGCGGGAGGACGACGACCTGCGTCCTGCCCTCCGTCAGCAGCCTGGCCAACTGCTCGTCCACCCGGGGACGGGCCACCGAGACGAAGCTGAGCGACGTCTCCACTCCCGGTCGCAGAAACCTGACGCGATCGAGCAGCGCCTCCAGGGTCGCCAGACCGCGCGGGTCGCCGGTGCCGTGAGCGACGGCGAGGATCGGGACGTCCGCGCGGGGCGGGGGCAGGACGCCGGGCGGGGCGGGGAGCCAGACGGGGCGCCGG
>JBOHCW010000376.1:0-14734 GCA_050725375.1 Actinocrinis sp.
TCACCTTCGTACTCTTCGACGACAAAGCACTCGCGACCTTCCAGGACCAGGCCACGCGACTCAGCCTGCCAAGCAATCCATCCCGCGCAGAATGAGCGCACGCCCTAATCGGATTCACCTACGGCGGAGGCCGGCTCTGCGGGCGCCTCGGGCGTGGGCCGCTCAGCCTCGGACCGGCTCGGAACCTCGTCGGCCCGCGTGGCGTCCGTGGCCTTCGAAGGCTCCGCGCCGTTCGCACCGTCCGAGGCGGCCGCAGTGCTCGTGGTCTGATTCGGGTTGAGCATGGCGCGGATCTTCTCGACGCGGTCGGCGTAACGCTCTTCGATGCCGTGGCGGGACGGGTCGTAGTAGCGCTTGCCGTGAATGCTGTCCGGCGCGTACTGCTGCGCCGCGACGCCTGAGGGCAGGTCGTGCGGGTATACGTAGCCCTGCGCATGACCGAGTTTCTTCGCGCCCTTGTAGTGGCCGTCGCGCAGGTGCATCGGGACCGGACCGGCTAGACCGGCCCGTACGTCGGCCAGGGCGGCGTCGACGGCGCGGATCGCGGCATTGGATTTCGGGGCCAGGGCCAGCGCGATCGTTGCCTGGGCGAGGCTGATACGCGCCTCGGGCCAGCCGATGAAGGACACGGCCTGCATCGCGGCGACCGCCGTGGGCAGGGCCGTCGGGTCGGCCAGACCGATGTCCTCGCTCGCGGAGATGACGAGCCTTCGGGCGATGAAGCGCGGATCCTCGCCGGCCTCGACCATCCGGGCCAGGTAGTGCAGGGCCGCGTCCACGTCGGAGCCGCGGATCGACTTGATCAGCGCGGAGGCCACGTCGTAGTGCTGGTCGCCGTCGCGGTCGTATCTGACGGCGGCCCGGTCGAGGGCCTGGGCGAGGATCTCCGCGTCGATCGTGTCGAAGCCCTGGTCACGTGCGGCGCCCGCGCCGGCTTCGAGCGCCGTCAGTGCCTTGCGCGCGTCGCCGCCCGCGAGGCGCAGGAGTTGGGCCCGCGCCTGCGGGTCGAGCTTGACCGAGTCGGCGAGGCCCTGTTCGGCGGTCAGCGCGCGCTCGATCAGGGTGGTGAGGTCCGCGTCGTCGAGCGGTTCGAGGGTCAGCAGGAGCGAGCGGGACATCAGCGGCGAGATCACCGAGAAGTACGGGTTCTCCGTCGTCGCGGCGATCAAGGTCACCCAGCGGTTCTCGACCGCCGGCAGCAGCGAGTCCTGCTGTGCCTTGGAGAAGCGGTGGATCTCGTCGAGGAACAGCAGCGTCTCACGGCCGGACATGCCCAGGTCGCGGCGTGCGCCCTCGATGACCGCGCGCACCTCCTTGACCCCGGCGGTGATCGCCGACAGCTCGCGGAACGCGCGGTCGGTGCTCTGGGCGACGACGTGGGCGAGCGTGGTCTTCCCGGTGCCGGGCGGCCCCCAGAGGATCACGGACGCGGGCACGGCGCGCGAGCCCGGCGCGGCCTCCACGAGGCGGCGCAGCGGCGAGCCGGGGCGGCGCAGCTTCTCCTGCCCGACCACCTCGTCCAGGCTGCGCGGCCGCATCCGGGCGGCCAGCGGCGCGCCGGCCTCGGCCCGCTCGCGGCCGACGGCGTCGAACAGTGTCTCCGGCTCCATGCACCCGAGCGTAACCGGCGCCCACGACCATGCGAGAATCGCGATCATGACGGGACCGCGGCTGCCGGCAAACGGGGCCGCGGTGCGGCGGCTGACCGTCGAACAGCTGCACGCCGAGGCGCCGGACGACGTGATGGTCCTGAGCGAGACGCGGGGCGGGGCGATCGCCGCATGGCGGCTCGACGGCGGATTCGCGTTCGCGGCGGCCGACGATTACAGCGGCGCGGACTGCTGGGTGAGTGTGATCGGCAACCCGGACGCCACGCCCGCACTCGTGGACTCCGCACTGCAGGACCTCGGCGAGCGTGTCGCCGGACTGACCGTGCCGCGCGGGGTGCCCTTGGCGACGTGGAACGCCGCGCCGCCGCCAGGTGTCGACGAAGACGGCGACTGGGATCTGATGGCCAGTTACGCCGCGCCGCCCGTTCTGCCCGAAGAGGCGCGGGTCGGCAGGCTCGGCGATCCGGCGCGGGTTCAGGCGTTCCTGGACCTGGTCAATCCACACCACTCGGTGCGGTCCGATTATCCGCTCGTCGATCTGTGGGCCGGGGTTCGCGACGAGGTGTCGGGCGAGTTGCTGGCGCTCGGCGCGCTGACCCGGCGGATCTCGGGCGTCGCGTATCTGGCGTCGATAGCCACCGACCCGGCGGCGCGCGGCCGGGGCTTCGGCGCGGCGGTCACGGCCGTGCTGACCAGGGCGGCCTTCGATCGCGGCGAGCCGCTGTGCACCCTCGCGCACTACCACTCGAACGACGGCGCGCGTCGGATCTACTCACGGGTGGGCTATCGCACGACACACCGATTTTCCTCAGGCCATATCCGCCGTTGACGCTTGGTGCCGCCGCGTGGCACCCGAGCCCCGGCACAATGGCGGCCATGGGAACCAAAGCCTGGAAGATCGACGCGGCCGGCCCGCTTCGCGGCGACGTGACGGTGCGCGGGTCGAAGAACGCGGTGACGAAGCACATGGTCGCCGCGATGCTGGGAACCGGCCCGAGCTCGATCGGCAACGCGCCGCGGGTCGGCGACGTGGAGATCACCGCCGAGATGCTGCGCGCCGTCGGCTGCGCGGTCGAGCGCGACGGCGACACGCTGCGGGTCGAGCCGACCGGGCAGCCGCTGTCCGGCGTGCCGCAGACGCTCACCGGCCGCAACCGCATTCCGGTGCTGATGCTCGGCCCCCTGCTCAACCTGACCGGCGAGGCGTTCGTGCCCCTGGTCGGCGGCGACCGGATCGGCCCGCGCCCGCTCGACTTCCACATCCAGGCGCTCACAGCGATGGGAGCGCAGATCACCGTGGACGACACGGGTATCCACGCCGTCGCTCGACGGCTGCACGGTACGCGCGTCGCGCTGCCTTATCCGAGCGTGGGCGCGACTGAGTCGGTGATGCTCTCCGCAGTGCTCGCGGAAGGCCGCACCGTGATCACGAACGCGGCGGTCGAGCCGGAGATCCTGGAACTGGCCCTGTTCCTGCAGCGGATGGGCGCCGGCATCCAGCTCCAGCCCGACCGCAGGATCCTGATCGAGGGCGTCGAGCGCCTGCACGGCGCGCAGACCAAGCTGGCCGGCGACCGCCTCGAAGCCTTCAGCTACCTGGTCGCCGGGCTGCTGACGGGCGGTCAGGTGCGCGTCCACGGCTGCGCGCAGGACCGGCTGGTGACCGCGATCGAGACGCTGCGCAAGATGGGCGCGCAGTTCGAGATCGACGACTCGTATATCAGTGCCTCGGCGCCCGGCGGGCTGCGTTCGGCCGCGGTGCACACCGACACGCATCCGGGCTTCATGACCGACTGGCAGCAGCCGCTGCTGGTGCTGATGAGCCAGGCGCGCGGCCTGTCGGTCCTGCACGAGACGGTCTTCGAGAACCGGTTCGTGTACGTGGACGCGCTCAAACAGCTCGGCTGCGAGATCGAGCTGTTCCCGATGTGCCTCGGCGGCAACGCGTGCCGCTTCCACGACACCAACCACCTGCACTCGGCCGTCGTGCACGGCCCCTCGAAGCTGGTCGGCGCGGAGGTGCACGTGCCGGACGTGCGCACCGGCTTCTCGTCGGTCATCGCGGCGTCCATCGCCGAAGGCTCGTCGGTGCTCCTCGACGTCGCGTCGCTGGAGCGCGGTTACGACGAGCCGCTGGCGCGTCTGCAGTCGATCGGTATGGCGATCACACCGCTGGAGGCCTGACGCTGCGTGAGTTCGGCCGTGTGCGGTCGGCGGTCCGTGGCGCGTGGTAACAGCATATGGAAGTCCATATGATGAGATGCTTGAGTGTGGGCGCGGCCCGGATGGCTCACAGCGGGGGCGGCGCGCGGTCTGGTCGATCAAGGATCGGGGCGTTGGCGAAAACCGCGCCGGCCGGTCCGGGCCGGCGCCGGCCCTGAAGGAGAGGCCATGCTCAAGCGTTTCGCGGCGTTGCTCGCCGCGCTGACCGCAGTGCTCGCGCTTACCGGTGCGACCGCGCACGCCGCTGTACCGTCCGCGGCGAACCACCACGCCGTATCGCTCGCGCCGACCGACGATCCGCCGGCCGGTTACACGTACGAGGGCACCTTCTATTGGCACGACTCGTGCGAGGAGGCGGGTAAGGGCGGCGTTCCGCGCGCCTGGTCTGCGTACGTGTGCATCGGCGATGGTTGGCCGTGGGACTCGTACGACCTGTACGTAAGGTACTAAAAGTCGCTCAGGCGGCCTAAGACAACTGCGGTACTAAGCAGGAGAACTGCCTTAATCGGTTCTGACCGGTTCTGATTAGCTCTGATCGGCTCGGCTCCGGGGTTCGCCTCGGAGCCGGGTTGTGTCAGGCGACCAGGGATGTGAACAGACGGGCCAGGTCCGCGGCGGGATCTGCCGTGAGGCCCATATGTACCGGGCCGGGCTGGACGACCGTCGAGCGTGGCGCGGTGAGCCAGCGGAAGCGCTGACCGACCGTCACCGATCCGGCCTGGCCGGCCTCCTCTCCCCCGCGGCACACGCACGCGTAGGCGGCGACGGCGGCCTCGATGCCCGGGAGGTCGGCGGTCGGGTCGAGGGCGAGGATGCGCGCCGGGTCGACGGCGGTGCGCGCGGCCAGGAAGTCCAGCGCGCGGCAGTACACGATCACGCCGACGTTGACCACGTCGCCGCGTTCGACGCGCGGCACGGCCCGCAGGACGCAGTACTCGAAGGTCTCGCGGTGCATCGGACTGCCCGCCTCCGGCCGGTGCGCCTCGATCGCCGCCGAGGTGGCGGCGATGAATCCGGCGGTCGTGGTCATCGCGCGACCTCCGGCAGCCAGACGTGCGGGTCGCGCATCCGCGCGTCGAACCAGGCCAGGAACGCGGCGCGCACCTCGTCCGGCGTGTCGAACCCCGGTTCGCCCTCCAGCCACTCGTCGGGCACCAGCGCGAGCGCGGCGGCGACCGTCTCCGGCGTGACCAGCGGCGCGAGCCGCGCGTCGGCGGCGGCGAGGTCGGGATGGAAGGACATCAGCACGTGGTCGTCCAGCTTGGTGCCCCGGCGCGCGGACTGCGCGGCGTTGGGCCAGTTGTGCTGGAAGATCAGCGTCGCGCCGTGGTCGATCAGGTAGAGCCGCCCGTGCCAGCGCAGCAGGTTCGGATTGCGCCAGGACCGGTCGACGTTGCCGATCAGCGCGTCGAACCAGAGGATCCGCCCGGCCTCCCGAGGCTCGACCGGGAAGGCGAGCGGATCGAAGCCGAGCGAGCCGGGCAGGTAGTCCAGGCCGAGGTTGCGCCCGACGCTGGCCAGCAGCAGGTCCTGGATCTCCTGGTCGGGCTCGCCCTTCGCGATGGCCTCGTCGAGCTGCACGGTCACCAGTTCGGGCACCGGCAGGCCGAGGCGGCGGCCCAGCTCGCCGGCGACGATCTCGGCGATCAGCGCCTTGCGGCCCTGGCCCGCGCCGCGGAACTTGACCACGTACATGCCGAGGTCGTCGGCCTCGACGATGGCCGGCAGCGAGCCGCCTTCACGCAGCGGCGTCACGTACCGGGTCGTCGTCACTTCGCGCAACACGCGATCAAGGCTACCGCCGGGCGGCGTGTCGGGTCGCTCGGATAACGTGGACGGGCGGGGGAACGGGCGGAAACGGTGCGGCGTGAACGGCCGCGATGGACGGTGGTGACGCGGATGACCGGCGGGCAGGTCCTCGACGAGGGCACCGACTTCGAGCAGCACCGGCGTTACCTGTCGGCGGTCGCCTACCGGCTGCTCGGTTCACTGGCCGACGCCGAGGACGCGGTGCAGGACGCGTGGCTTCGTTGGCGGTCGGCCGACCGGTCGACGGTGAAGGACGCACGCGCGTATCTGACCACCGTGGTCACCCGGATCTGTTACGACCAGCTGGGCTCGGCGCGTGCGCGCCGTGAGGCGTATTACGGCGAGTGGCTGCCTGAGCCGTCGCTGGACGAGGCGCTGACGCCTGAGGATGTGGCGACACTAGGCGAGTCGGTGTCGTACGCGGTACTCGCGGTGATGGAGCAGCTGAACCCGGCGGAACGTGTGGCGTTCGTGCTGCACGACGTGTTCGGCGTCGGCTTCGACGAGATCGCCGAGTCGCTGGGCCGCAGCTCCGAATCGACCCGGCAGCTCGCTTCGCGCGCACGCCGCCGGGTGCGCGGGTTCGCCGGGCAGGACACGCTGGAGCGCTCGTTCCGGCCGCGGCCGGCGGATCGGGCGCAGCACCGCAAGGCGGTCGAGGCGTTCGCGGCGGCCACGCTGCGCGGGGACATCCCGGCGCTGATGGCGGTGCTGGACCCGGACGTGGTCTGGCATTCGGACGGCGGCGGCGTCGTGAAGGCGGGGATGCAGCCGGTGTTGGGCGTGGACAAGGTCACCCGCCTGCTCGGCGGCCTGTTGCGCTGGGCCGCTCCGGAGGTCGGCCTTCGGATCGAGGCGGTGTCGGTCAACGGCGCGCCGGGCCTGAAGATGCTCGACGGCGACGGCGCGGCCCTGGGCGTCATGGCGTTCGACATCGCGCAGGGGAAGATCGTCAAGGCGTACGCGGTGGTCAATCCGGCGAAGCTGCTGCGCGTGGCGGACGGCGCGGTCAGCGCGCACCTGCCCCGCCGCACCGCGGAAGCCGAATCCGCCGAGTCGTAGCGGGCGTCCGCCTCAGCCGCCGCTGACGGCCGCGATCACATCGACGGTCGCCCCGTCCGGCACCGGGGTCTGGGCGCCGGACAGGGTTCTGATGTCGGCGCCGTCGACGTACACGTTGACGTGTCGGCGGATCTCGGCGCGCTCGTCGCGGATGCGCCGCTCCAGGGCGGGCAGGTCCTGGGCCAGCCGGTCGAGCACGCGCGCGACCGTGGCGGGCGGCAGCGGCACGGCGAGCTCGATCCTGCGGCGGCCGCCCGCGTACCCGGCCAGCGCGCCCGGGACCTGGAGCGTGACGCTCATCTCAGGCCAGTTCCATGGCGCGCACGGACAACACGTCGGGCAGGTTCGAGGCCACCCGCTGCCAGGAGTCCGCGCCGCCCGCGTACAGCTCGCCGGAGCGGGTGCCGAGGTAGAGGCCGAGCGGATCGGCGCCGTCCGCGGTGAAGGCGTCGCGCAGCACCAGGGAGTAGAAGTCGCTCCCGGGCAGGCCCGCGCCGACCTCGGACCAGCTCTCGCCGGCGTCCTGTGTGCCGTAGACCCGGAAACGATAGTCGGGGGTGAACCGTGAATAGTCGCTGACCAGCGGGAACAGGTACGCGTGCCCGGCGCGGCGCGGATCGGCCACGATCGGGAAGCCGAACTCGCCCGGCAGCCCGTCGGCGATCGAGCGCCAGGTGCCGCCCCAGTCGTCGCTTCGGTAAACGCCGTTGTGGTTTTGCAGGTACAGCCGCTCCGGGTCGCCCACGTCCTGCGCGACCTTGTGCACGCACTGGCCGAATTCCGGGTAGCGCTGCTCCTCGGGCATGAAGGTGGCCTTGATGCCGGTGTTCGCCGGCGCCCAGGTCGAGCCGCCGTCGAAGGTGCGGTACACGCCGCCGGAGGACATCGCGACCAGCACGCGCCGCGGGTCGGCCGGGTGCGGCACGATGGTGTGGATCGCCTGGCCGCCGAAGCCGGCGCCCCAGTCCGGCCGGTGCGGATGGTCCCACAGCGGGCGGATCAGCTCGTAGGTCACGCCGCCGTCTTCAGAGCGAAACAGCGCGGACGGCTCGGTGCCGGCGTATACGACGCCGGGTTCGCTCGCCGGCCCGGGCTGGATCTGCCAGACCCGGCCGAGCGCGGTGTCGATGTCCTTGGGGAAGGCCACCGGCGCGTGGTCGGGTTCGGTCCAGGTGGCGCCGAGGTCGTCCGAGTGCAGGATCGTCGGGCCCCAGTGTTCGCTGGTGGCCGAGGCGAACAGCCGCGGGGTCGCGCGGCGGGTGTCGATCGCGACCGCGTACACGGCGGTCATCGGCAGGGCGAGCGGCTGCGCGGTCCAGGAACCGGCTCGCCGGCGCGCCAGCAGCAGCCCTTTGCTGGTGCCGGCGAGGAGCAGGGTGTCGGTCATGGATCCACCGTAGCCGCGGCCGCCGACAAAAACGTCGCGAACGCGGCAATCGCGGCGGATCACCGGGGATTGATCACAATCGACAGATGATCACACCGGTCAAGCCGCCGATCCGGCGCCGGATCGGTCACGGTCCGGCTGTCCATCCGCGGACTGTAAGGAATGAACCTCCTATCGCCTCAGCTTCGTGAGAAAGGATGGGACGTGACGGCACCGGCGGCGGGCCGGACGGTTGAGGGCGAGGCGCACGGATTCATGGGTGAGGCAGCGGTATCCGGCGGGCGCGGGAAGTTCGGCGTCGGCGGGATCGCGATCGGCGTGGTGAACGGACTGTTCACGGGCGCGGCGGCGGTGGCCGTGGGCGAGGTGGTCGCGGTGTTCGCCGGGGCGGCCTTCGCGCCGGCCGTCGCGGTCGGCGAGTGGGCGATCGACCTGGCCCCGGCCGGGGTCAAGGAGTTCGCGATCCGCGAGTTCGGCTCGCACGACAAGGCCGCGCTGCTGACCGGCGTGTACGTGATCCTCGCCCTGGTCTCGGCGGCGGCCGGGGTGATCGCGCGCAGATGGCTGTCCGTCGCGAGCGTCATCGCGGCCTGTTTCGGCCTGATCGGCATCATCGCGGCGGCGACCCGGCCCGACTCGAACGGCGGCTCGCTGTTCCCGTCGCTGTTCGCGGGCATCGCCGCGGTGCTGGTCCTGCGCTGGCTGACCCGGCTCGGCGAGAACGCGTCGGAGGGGCCGGCCGACCGGCGGCGGTTCCTCGGCGCGGTACTCGGTACGGCTGTGGGCGCTGCGGTCGGCGGTTTCGGCGCGAAGGCGTGGATCGACTCGCGGTACAACGCGGCCCCGGCGCGTGCGGCGCTGAAGATCCCGAAACCGACCGTGACGTTGCCGCCGGTAGCTCCGACGACGCATCTGAACGTGCCGGGCCTCGAGCCGTTTTACACGCCGAACAACAACTTCTACCGCGTCGACACCGCACTGTCGGTGCCTCAGGTCGACCCGGCGTCCTGGATGCTGCGTATCCACGGCATGGTCGAGCGACCTTACGAGCTGACCTTCGAGCAACTGCTGAAGATGCCGCTTGAGGAACATGACCTGACGCTCACCTGCGTCTCGAATCCGGTAGGCGGACCGTACTGCGGTAACGCGCGATGGATCGGTGTGCCGCTCGCGCCGCTTCTTAGGCAGGCGGGCGTGCAGTCCGGCGCGGACCAGATTCTCGCCACGTCGACGGACGGCATGACGATCGGCACGCCGGTCAGCGCGGTGCTCGACGGGCGCGAGGCGATGCTGGCGGTGGCGATGAACGGCGAGGCGCTGCCGATCGAGCACGGCTTCCCCGTGCGGATGCTGGTGCCGGGGCTGTACGGGTACGTGTCGGCGACCAAGTGGGTGGTGGACCTGAATCTGACCACCTTCGCGTCGAACGCGGGCTACTGGGTCAACGAGGGCTGGGCGCAGCAGGCGCCGGTCAAGACCTCCTCGCGCATCGATGTGCCGAGGGCCGGCGCGACCGTCTCGCAGGGTACGGTCACGCTCGCCGGGGTGGCGTGGGCGACGCACCGCGGCGTCGCGGCGGTCGAGGTGCAGATCGACGGCGGCAGGTGGAGCGAGGCGACGCTGGCGACCTCGGACACGCCGGACACCTGGCGGCAGTGGTCGTACACCTGGGAGAACGCGCCGCAGGGGCGGCACACGGTCGCGGTGCGGGCCACCGACGGGACCGGGATGATCCAGATCTCGAAGGTCCAGGACGTGATCCCGGACGGGTCGACCGGTTACCACCAGATCACGGTCAACGTCGCGTGAACGCCGTCAACTTCGCCTAATGCCCGAGCAGGGCCGATATCGGTCCTGACAGAATCCAGTGGTGGACCACAGCGATCCGAACGGCCAAAGCGGGCAGAGCGATCAGAATCCCGCGGCGATACTGGCCCGCCCGCGGGTAAGGCCACGTGTGATCGCGACCGACTTGGACGGCACCCTGCTGCGCTCGGACGGCTCGGTCTCCGAGCGCACCCGCGCGGCGCTCGCGGCCGGGTCGGCCGCCGGGTGGGAGGTCGTGATCGTCACGGCGCGCCCGCATCGCACGGTCGTGGACCTGGCGCGGCGCCTGGGCTGCGCGACCACGGCCATCTGCGCGAACGGCGCGTCGGTGTTGCACGTCGCGGACGGCGAAGTCGACGTCGTGCACTCGTTCAGCGTCGAACAGGCGCTGGGCATCGTGGCCTCGCTGCGTCCGCTGCTGCCGCCGGAGACCGGGTTCGCGCTGGAGACCGGCGACGAGGTGTTCCGCGAGCCGAACTTCCGGCCCGGCCTGGTCTCGGGCAACGGCAGCGTGCCGACCGAGGACCTGTCCGGCGTGCGCCCGGCCGGCGGACGTTTCGTGAAGGTGCTGGCCCGCTGCGAGTCGGTCGCGGCCGACGAGATGCTGCGGGCCGCCCGCCCGGTGCTCGACGGCGTGGCCGAACCGTCGCACTCCGGCGGGCGCGGCCTGCTGGAGATCGGCCCGCCGGGCGCGACCAAGGCGGGCACGCTCTCGTGGCACTGCGCGCGGCTCGGATTCGACGCGACGCATGTCGTGGCGTTCGGCGACATGCCGAACGACCTGCCGATGCTCACGTGGGCCGGTACCGCGTACGCGGTCGCTAACGCGCACCCGGACGTGTTGGCGACAGTGGACCGGGTTACCGCGTCGAACGACGAGGACGGCGTCGCGGTGGCGGTCGAGGCGCTGCTCGACTTCGAGCGCTGACGAGACTGCCGCCGGCAGTGTGTCAGGCCACGGTTTCATCCGGCCTCTTGCGAACCGGCCGTCCGCGTCTGCACACTTCCGCCGTGACGACACATCAGGAAGGGGCCGGCGACGGAACCGCGCAGCCGGTGATCACGGCGTTCACGTGCCCAGTGTGCGGGTGGTCCGGCGAATTCGACACCAGATTCACCTTGTGGTGCGAGAGCTGCGGACACAATGCCGAGGCCAAGTCCGACAAGCCGGAGAAGGCGCGCGCGGCGCGGCGCAGGGCGCGTGCGCGGGCCCGCGCCGAGAAGCAGCTTGGGCAACTGGTCGCCGCGCAGGACCTGCGGCCCACCTCAGGTCCGGCGGCGGCCGTCGTGGCCGCCTCGGCCTTCGTGCATCTGATCACGGCAGCGCTCCTGGCCGCGTCGGTCATCGTGATCGCCACACTGCACGAGTTCTGGTTCGAACCGGTCCTCGGCGTGCTCGGTGTCCTGATGGCGGTCGTCGTGCGCCCTCGGTTGTGGAAGGCGCTTCGCAAGCCGCATGACCTCGGCGCGGCGATCACGCGCGACAAGGCGCCTCAGCTGTTCGCACTCCTTGAGAGCAGCGCCGCGCAGATTAACGCGCCGGTACCCGATTACGTGTACCTCGACGGCCAGTTCAACGCGTCGACGTACCGGATCGGGTTCAAGCGCGAGACGGTGCTGACGATCGGCCTGCCGCTCTGGGAGTCACTGTCCGAGCAGGAGCGCGTCGCGCTGCTCGGGCACGAGTTGGCGCACCAGGTCAACGGGGACGTGACCCGCGGCATCCTGGTCGGCTGCGCGCGCCGCTCGCTGGTCGAGTGGCTCAGAATGCTCAATCCGCGGCAATCGGGGCACGAGCGCTGGATGGCGCGCCGCCTCCAGCGCAACTCCGGCCCGGCCTACGCGCTGGCGCTGGTCCTGACCCCGCTGGTCACGATCGCGGTGTTCGGTCCGCCGTTCCTGCTGGCGCTCGGCTGTTACGCGATCTTGAACCGATTCGACCTGACCAACAGCAAGCGCGCCGAGTACCTGGCCGACGAGCTCGGCGCGCGGCTCGGCTCGTCAGCCGCCGCACTCGGCCTTATGGAGCGGATCGCGCTCTACGAGTCGGTGCGTTACTTCATCAGCCGGGAGAAGAGCGCCCGGTTCACCGGTGACCTGTGGCCGGCGTTGCGCCAGTACCTGGACTCGATTCCCGACCACGAGAAGCGGCGCCGGGTGCGGCTCGACGAACTGCACGGTACGAGCGTCGATTCGGGGCATCCGGCCAATTACCTGCGCCACCGGTTGTTGGCGGCCCGGCCCCAGCAGGCCGGCGCGATACGTCCGGGGACCGTGGACTGGTCGGCGATCGACGCCGAACTGACGCCGTACAGCCGTGCCCTCGCGCGCAGGCTGCTCGGCCAGCGACAGGGAACGACGACTCGTACCGGGCAATCCGGCGCGGCGGCTCAATCCAGCCCGAGCTCGTAGTAGAACAGCTCGCGGTCCTGGCGCACGAGGCGGAAGCCGGACTTCGTCAGGACGCGCTGGGAGGCGTGGTTGTCGTGGTTGGTGTCCGCGGCCAGGCTGCTGACGGCCGAGTGGGTGCGGCAGAGCTCGACCAGCGCGTGTAACGCCTCGGTGGCGTAGCCGTTGCCCCAGCTGTGCGGGACGAGCCCGTATCCGATGGTGGCCTGGTGGTGCTTGTCCGGCGGACCGTGGAAGCCGATGGTGCCTATCGCCGTATGGTCGCGTCGGCAGTCGATGCGGTAGCAGGTGAACGCGGCGGACGCGGGCAGGCACACGCCGGCCGGGCCGGCCGCCTTGACGGCCATCCGTGCGGCGTCGCGGTCGCCGTCGCCGGGGAAGCCGTCGGCCCACGTGTCGTCCGGGCCGGCCGTGCCGCCCACGATGCGCGTGGCCTCCGCCACGGACAACGGGTGCAGCACCAGACGGCTGGTGATCAGATCAGTCATCGTGGGCATTGAAACCCGCGCCGGACGCGCGCGCAACGGACTTGCCGAACTGTGGCGGATCAGTGCCGCAACTGATCCTTTCGCACTTTGCCCATCGCGTTGCGGGGAAGCGCCTCGATGAACCGCACGGAACGCGGCCGTTTGTGCGCGGACAGGTTGCCCGCGACGAAGTCGACCAGCTCACGCTCGGTCACCCCGTCCGCGACGACAAAGGCGGCGATGCGCTGCCCTAGGTCGTCATCAGGCACACCGATCACGGCCGCCTCACGCACCGCCGGGTGCGCGAGCAGCGCGTTCTCCACCTCTCCGGCGCCGATCCGGTAGCCGCCGGACTTGATCAGGTCGGTTGACGCGCGCCCGACGATGCGGTGTGCGCCGTCCGGCTCGATCACGGCCATGTCGCCGGTACGGAACCAGCCGTCGGGAGTGAAGCTCGCGGCGGTCGCGTCGGGCCGGCCGAGGTAGCCCGAGAACACGGTCGCGCCGCGCACCTGGAGCCCCCCGACGCTCGCGCCGTCGTACGGCACCGGCTCGTCGTGTTCGCCGACCAGGCGCGTCTCGACGCCGGCCAGCGGGTGTCCGACCGCGCCCGCCCTGCGGTCCGCGTCCGAGGCGCGGGTCGAGAGGGTGATCAGCGTCTCCGTCATGCCGTACCGCTCGACCGCGCGCTGCCCGGTCAGAGCTTCGAGCGATGCGAAGACCGGCGCGGGCAAGGCGGCGGAGCCGGAGACGAGCAGCCGCGCGCCGGACAGCGCCCTTGCCGAGGCAGGCGAGGCGCACAACCGTGACCAAACGGTCGGGACGCCGAAAAACAGCGTGCCTGAGGCGGCTGCGGACGCGTAGCCGTCGGGCGTCGGGCGTCCGGTGTGCACGAGCCGTGAGCCGGTGCGTAGGGCGCCGAGCACGCCGAGGACTAGGCCGTGCACGTGAAAGAGCGGCAGTCCGTGTACGAGCGTGTCCTCCGCAGTCCACTGCCAAGCCTCGGCGAGCGCGTCGAGGTCGGCCGCGATGGCGCCTGAGGTGACCGGGACACCTTTGGGCGCGCCGGTGGTACCTGAGGTGTAGAGGACGATGGCAGTCGCATCGTCGGGTGGGTCGAGGAAGGTTTGCGAGGCGTGCATGCCACGCACGTACGCGTCGACGGGCACGACCTAGATGCCGAGGCCGAGGTCAGCCGGCGTGTCAGCGTTCACGGACGTATCGGCGAGTGCGCCATCTGCAGCTGCGAGCAGCATCGCGGCGCCCGAGTCACGCACGATGTGCGCACGTTCGGTCGGCCCGCTGTCCGGTGGAATCGGCACGACCGGCACCCCTGCGCGCATCCCGCCGAGAATCGCGACCACGGTTTCCAGACTCGCCGTCGCGTGTACGGCGACAGCCGGCGCCCCCGCGACGCGAGCGGCCACCGCGCCGGAGGCCTCGAACAGTTGCGCGCGCGACGCAGCACGTCCGGCGACGCTGATCGTGTCGGGCTCGTCGGCGGTCGGACCGGTGAGGCTGGGCAGCAGGCGCATGCCGTTACCGTACCGAGCGTCGCCTAACCGCTGCTTGGATGGCGGGCCGAGCGATGGTTTACCTCGCTGCGTCGCGTTACGCGCCTCGGATGGCGGCTTACACAGCGGGGACGCGGTGCTCGGCGAGGTGGGCCAGTACGGCTTGGTGTGCTTCCCAGCCATCCGGGAACTTCACGGGCACGCCGAGGTGTACCGGCTCGGTGTGCGGGTGCGCGTCGAGCAGGTCGGGGATTCCGGCGCGTGCGACGACGAGGCACGCGTGCCTGTGCCGTGAGAGCAGCACGCACAGGCGTCCGGTCTCCAGGTGGAACGCGGTGGCGTCACGGCGGCCGGAGAGGGGGTGCAGGACGATGCAGACATCGTATTCGCGCCCTTGGAGGCGGTTCGCGGTATCCACCGTCACGG
>JBOHCW010000377.1:0-8733 GCA_050725375.1 Actinocrinis sp.
GCCTCAGGGCGCACGCGGATGACCCGGACTCGGTCGCCGCGCCGGGCGAAGTGCCCGCACAGCCCGTGTCGGACGCCGGACGCCAGCGCAAGCGGCGCCGCGCGGCCAGCCGCCCGGCCGGGTCGCCGCAGTCCGCTGCGGAGGCTTCCTGAGCTTTCCGAGCATGACGGGCAGGGGTCGGGTACCGAGCGGGAATCCGCTCAGTTTGACCGCGGCGGTACCCGATCCGTACCCTTGCTTTTCGGCGTGTTTTCCGAACACGCCCCACGTCCCGAGGCGTTTGACGCCGAACGGGACCGTTAATCGACAGTCTCAGCTTGTCGCGGCGATCACATCGCTCTGCGCGCAGGCGTAGGCAAAACCGTAGGAGTAGCGGTGTACGCGATCGTCCGCAGCGGCGGAAGGCAGCACAAGGTCGCCGTGGGCGACGTCGTAGAAGTCGACCGGATCACCGGCGCGGCCGGGGACCCGGTGGACCTGAAGGCGCTGCTCGTCGTGGACGGCGACGCCGTCACCTCCGACGCCTGGGTGCTTGAGGGCGTCAAGGTCACCGCCGAGATCGTCGCCGAGATCAAGGCGCCGAAGATCGACATCATGAAGTTCAAGAACAAGACCGGCTACCGGGTGCGCAAGGGCCACCGGCAGAAGTACACCCAGGTGAAGGTCACCAGCATCGACACCGGGAAGAAGTGAGCTGAGATGGCACACAAGAAGGGCGCCTCCTCCAGCCGTAACGGCCGGGACTCGAACTCGCAGCGGCTCGGCGTCAAGCGCTTCGGCGGCCAGCAGGTCAACGCGGGCGAGATCATCCTGCGCCAGCGCGGCACCCACTTCCACCCGGGCGACAACGTCGGCCGCGGCAAGGACGACACCCTGTTCGCCCTAACGGCCGGCGCGGTGCAGTTCGGCACCGCCCGCGGCCGCAAGGTCATCAACATCGTGACCGTCGACGCCTGATCCGCGTCGCGCGTCGCGCGCAACACCTTCCAGTACGCCGGGTCGGAGTCTCGACCCGGCGTACTGTCGTGAGTACTGCCTGACCGCGCGCCACCTGGTGTGTCGGCCCGGCGTGAGACATGGGAGTTGACTTAAATCGTGGCCACCTTCGTAGACCGCGTGGTGCTGCACGTCGCGGCCGGCAAGGGCGGCCACGGCTGCGCCTCCGTGCACCGCGAGAAGTTCAAGCCGCTCGGCGGCCCGGACGGGGCCAACGGCGGGCGTGGCGGGGACGTCGTACTCGTCGTCGACCCGGGCACCACCTCGCTGATCGAGTACCACTACTCGCCGCACCGCACGGCCGGCAACGGCAAGCCCGGCGGCGGCGACATGCGCCAGGGCGCGAACGGCGCGGACGTGATCCTCTCAGTGCCCAGCGGCACCGTGGTGCGCTCCCAGGACGGCGAACTGCTCGCCGACCTGGTCGGCGCGGGCACCCAGCTGATGCTCGCCAAGGGCGGACCCGGCGGCCTGGGCAACGCCTCGCTGGCCAGCACCAAGCGCAAGGCGCCCGGCTTCGCCCTGCTCGGCGAGGCCGGCGAGTCGGGCGAGTTCACCCTGGAGCTCAAGTCGGTCGCGGACGTGGCGCTGATCGGCTTCCCCAGCGCGGGCAAGTCCTCGCTGATCGCCGCGATGTCGGCGGCCAAGCCGAAGATCGCCGACTACCCGTTCACCACGCTGGTGCCGAACCTCGGCGTGGTCACCGCGGACAACCACGTGTTCACCATGGCCGACGTGCCGGGCCTGATCCCGGGCGCCAGCGAGGGCAAGGGCCTGGGCCACGAGTTCCTGCGGCACATCGAGCGCTGCGCGGTACTCGTGCACGTGCTGGACTGCGCGACCCTGGAGCCGGGCCGCGACCCGCTGACCGACCTGGACGTCATCGAGGCCGAGCTGGCCGCGTACGAGGCCCGGCTGCCCGAGGACGAGCGCGGCGTGAGCCCGCAGCTGGAGTCCCTGGGCAAGCTGTCCGAGCGGCCGCGCCTGGTCGTGCTCAACAAGACCGACATCCCCGAGGGCAGGGACCTGGCCGAGCTGGTGCGCCCGGACCTGGAGGCGCGCGGCCTGCGCGTGTTCGAGGTCTCCGCGGTCAGCCGCACCGGGCTGCGCGAGCTGTCCTTCGCGCTGGCCGAGATCGTCGAGCAGGCCAGGGCCGCCCGCCCGGCCGAGGCGCCCGGCCGCGCCGTGATCCGGCCGAAGGCGGTCGACGAGGCGCCGTTCACCCTCACCTTCGAGGACGACCATTACGTGGTGCGCGGCTCGAAGCCGGAGCGGTGGGTACGGCAGACCGACTTCTCGATCGACGAGGCGGTCGGTTACCTGGCCGACCGGCTCAACCGGCTCGGCGTCGAGCAGTCGCTGCTGGAGATGGGCGCGCACGAGGGCGACGAGGTCGTCATCGGCGACGGCGACGACGCGGTGATCTTCGACTGGCAGCCGACCGTGGCCGGCGGCGCCGAACACCTCGGCCCGCGCGGCTCGGACGACCGGCTGTACAACTGACGACCGGCTTTACAACTGACGTCCGGCGCCACCTGAGGCGCGCGGCAGGTCCAGCACCTGAAATACCCGGCCCGCGGTTTCCGGCGGCCCTTATCCTGGCGCGGTGTCCGACGAATCCGGTGCGACCGAGGCGAGTGACAGGCGGCAGGCCGTGGCCTCGGCGCGGCGGATCGTGGTCAAGGTCGGCTCCTCCTCGCTGACCTCGTCGGCCGGCGGGCTGGACGGCGGCCGGGTCGACGCGCTGGTCGACGCCGTGCACGAGTCGGCGCTGGCCAAGCCGGGCGGCGCGGAGGTCGTGCTGGTCTCCTCCGGCGCCATCGCGGCCGGGCTCGCCCCGCTCGGCCTGAAGAAGCGGCCGCGCGAGCTGGCGTTGCAGCAGGCCGCCGCGAGCGTCGGCCAGGGCCTGCTGATCGCCCGGTACACGCAGTCGTTCGCGCGGCACGGGCATCAGGTCGGCCAGGTGCTGCTGACCGCCGACGACGTGACGCGCCGCGCCCACTATCGCAATGCCCTGCAGACGCTCAGCCGGCTGCTCGGGCTCGGCTTCGTCCCGATCGTCAACGAGAACGACACGGTGGCCACCCAGGAGATCCGGTTCGGCGACAACGACCGGCTGGCCGCGCTGGTGGCCCACCTGGTCAACGCCGACCTGCTCGTCCTGCTGTCCGACGTGGACTCGCTCTACACCGGCGACCCGCGCAAGCCGGGCAGCCGCCGGATCGCCGAGGTGCGCGGACCGCAGGACCTCGCGGGCGTGGCGATCGGCGCCACCGGCCGGGCCGGGATCGGCACCGGCGGGATGGTCACCAAGGTCGAGGCGGCCCGGATCGCCACCGAGGCCGGCATCCCGGTCGTGCTCACCACGGCCGCGTACGCCGCGCGTGCGCTCGCCGGCGAGCCGGTCGGCACCCTGTTCCACCGGACCGGGAAACGGTCCGCAGCGAGGCTGCTGTGGCTCGCGCACGCGACCTCGCCGCGCGGCGAGCTGCGCCTGGACGCGGGCGCGGTGGACGCGATCGTGCGCCGCCGGCTCTCGCTGCTGCCGGCCGGGATCACCTCGGTCTCGGGGACCTTCGTCGCCGGCGATCCGGTCGACCTGGTCGATCCGTCCGGCCACGCCGTGGCCCGCGGGCTGGTGAACTACGACGCCGTGGAACTGCCGGCGCTGCTCGGCCGCTCGACCCGTGAGCTGGCCGCGGACCTCGGCCCGCAGTACGAGCGCGAAGTCGTGCACCGCGACGATCTCGCCGTGCTCTAAGGCGCCCGCGCCGTCTCACAGCCCGAAATGGCCGCGACCCGTGCGTCGTACGGCCTTAATCTGAGGACATGGTGGACGAGGCGAGCGAGTCGGCAGTCATCCGCGCCGCGCGGCGCGCCCGCGAGGCGGCGGCCGATCTGGCCGTACGCACCCGCGGCGAGAAGGACCGGGCGCTGCGCGCGCTCGCCGACGCACTGGTCGCCGCCACCCCGCGCATCGTCGCCGCGAACGCCGAGGACACCGCGCGCGCCCGCGAGTCGGGCACTGGCGCGGGCATGGTGGACCGGCTGACCCTCACCGCCGAGCGGATCGCGGCCATCGCCGACGCGCTGCGCAAGGTCACCACGCTGGCCGACCCGGTCGGCGAGGTCGTGCGCGGCTCGATCCTGCCGAACGGCCTGGAGTTGCGGCAGGTACGCGTGCCGCTCGGCGTCATCGGCATCATCTACGAGGCGCGTCCTAACGTGACGGTCGACGCGGCCGGCCTGTGCCTGAAGTCGGGCAACGCGGTCTTGCTGCGCGGCTCATCCTCGGCGCGCTCCACGAACGTCGCCCTCGTCGACACGATGCGCGACGCGCTGGCCGAGGCCGGCCTGCCGCGCGACGCGATCCAGCTGGTGCCCGGCGACACGCACGACTCCGTCAAGGAGCTGATGCAGGCGCGCGGACTGGTCGACGTGCTGATCCCGCGCGGCGGCGCCTCGCTGATCAACTCGGTGGTCAACGGCTCGGCGGTGCCGGTCATCGAGACCGGCGTCGGCAACTGCCACGTGTACGTGGACGCCGACGCGGACCTCGATCTCGCGCTCGACCTGCTGCTCGACTCGAAGGTGCAGCGCTACAGCGTGTGCAACTCCGCGGAGACCGTGCTCGTACACAGCGACGTCGCGGACGCCTTCCTGCCGCGCGCGCTCGCCGCGCTCAAGGACGCGGGTGTGACAGTGCACGGCGACGCACGCACGGCCGCGCACAGCGCGGATGTCGTCCCGGCCACCGAGGACGACTACTACAAGGAGTACATCTCGCTCGACATCGCGTCGGCCGTGGTCGACTCGCTGGACGACGCGGTCGCGCACATCCGCAAGTACTCGACGAACCACACCGAGGCGATCATCACCCGCTCCCAGGCCGCGGCGCGCGCGTTCACCGCGCGGGTGGACTCGGCGGCCGTGATCGTGAACGCCTCGACCAGGTTCACCGACGGCGGCGAGTTCGGCTTCGGCGCGGAGATCGGCATCTCCAACCAGAAACTGCACGCGCGCGGCCCGATGGGCCTGCCGGAGCTCACCTCGAGCAAGTACATCGTGATCGGCGACGGGCAAACCAGGGCGCGCCACCCCAACACCTGAGGCAGCTTTTCAGCAAGCCCCTGACCTGCGGCGCAGGGCCGAGCGGGCGAGATCCGGCCGGCCGGCCGCCGGCTCGTCGCAGTTCGCTGCGTGAGACTCTACTGATCAAGCAACATTTCGGTTACATTTCGCCAATGACCGAGCGCTTCCCCCAACAGCGCAACCGTTCCGCGCAGCGCCGCGCAGACGCAATCCAGGTCTCCGGCGATGCGCTGCCGGCGTTCGACGAGTCCTTCGTCGCCGCCGCGTCGGTGCGTGAACCATCAGCTCAAGCGCGTGCCCTGCTGGCCCGCCGCCCCCTCGACACCCGCCTGCCGGCCAAGCCGCTGCCGAGCTTCGAGGAACGGCCGGCGACCCGCTGGTCCGTGCGCCCCTCGCACCGGCTCGCCGCCGTGCGGGTGCTGCCCGCCACGGCCTGCGCGCTGTGCCTGATCGCCGTCGGTGTCTTCTTATACGCGATGCTGCGCTAGGGGTAGCGCAGCAAGCAGAGGGCACAGCAGGTAGGAAGCGCAGCAGCGGACAACGCAGCCGTAGACACACAACCGCGACCGGCCGGATGCAAGCCACCCGACCGGCCGCTGCCATGTCCGCCGTCAGTCGCCCGACGACGTGTGACGCAACATCAGCTCACGTTGAGTGCGGCGTCGTCGATGACGAACGAGGTCTGCTTGGTGTAGTCCTCGGCGCCGGTGAACTTCAGCGTGACGCTCTGGCCCGCGTAAGCCGCCAGGTTGAACGACTTCTGCGCATAGCCGGTGTTGTGGTTGAGGTTGGAGTAGGTCGCCAGCGTGGACAGCACGGTGCCGGACGAGTTGAGCACCTGCACCTTGAGCGTGTCGTACGCCTTCGACGTGCTCGTTTCCGCAGTGTCGACGTGCAGCCAGAAGTTGTAGTTGTACGTCGCGCACCCGGTCGGCAGGGTCACCGACTGCGAGAGCGTGTCCGTGTGCGTGGTGCCGTAGCCGTCGAGCCAGGCATCCCAGGTGCCCGAGTGCGGCGGCTCGGCGGCGTTGTCGGCCACGACTGAGGTGGAGGCCGACCACGGCGCCGCCGTGCCGGTCTCGAAGCCGGGGTTGCCGATCAGTTGCACGGACGGGCAGCCGGCGCCGCTGACCGCCGCGCTCGCCTCGTTGCTCTGCGGGCCCTCGCCTGCGGCGTTAGAGGCGGTGACCTTGTAGAAGTAGGTCTGACCGGCCGTCAGACCGGTGTCCGTGCACGACGTCACCGCGCCGAGGCCGCCGCAGCCGCCCGTGGACAGCAGCGTCTCGGAGCCGCTCGACGTACCGCGGTAGACGTTGTACGAGGTGATGTTCTGGCCGTTGCTGGCCGGAGCCGTCCAGGTCAGCGCGGCCTGGCCGACGCCGCCGGTCGCCGTCAGGCCGGTCGGCGCGCCCGGCGGCGATGAGGCGATCGGTGAAGCGGTGACCGTGACCGAGGAGGTCGCGGTCTTGGCCGGCGACGAGCTGTCCGTGACCGTCAACGTCGCGGTGTACGTCCCGACGGTCGTGTAGGTGTGAGAGGGATTCTGCGTGGTGGCGGCCGCCGAGCCGTCGCCGAAGTTCCAGCTGTAGCTGTACGCCGGGGTGCCGCCGGTCGCGGCGCCGGTGAAGGCGACGCTGAGCGGGATCTGGCCGGAGGTCGGCAATGCCGACGCGGAGGCGGCGAGCGGGTTGCCGACGGCGCTGACCGTCGTGGTGACGCTCGATGTCGCGGTGTTGGCCGGAGACGAGCTGTCCGTGACCGTCAATGTCGCGGTGTACGTACCCGCAGCCGTATACGTGTGTGTCGGGTTCTGCGTCGTGCTGGCCGCCGAACCGTCGCCGAAGTTCCAGCTGTAGGTGTACGGCGCGGTGCCGCCGGTGGCCGAGCCGGTGAAGGACTCGCTCAGCGGCGCGTTACCCGTCGACGGCGAGCCGGTCGCCTTCGCGGACAGCGGGGTCACGCCCTGAACCCAGAAGTCCTCAAGCGGGTCGCCGAGCGCGCCCTGGTCGGCGGTGGTCATCGGGAACGTCGACAGGCCGAGGTTGTCGTTGGGGTCGATGATGCCGGGGTGCACGTTCTGCATCGTGCGCTCCATCGCCGCGAGCACGTTGCTCGTCGTGTACGCGACATGGCTGAGGTGGTGCTGCTTCACGTAGGTCGGCGACC
Organism: Actinocrinis sp.; assembly: GCA_050725375.1. GTDB lineage: Bacteria > Actinomycetota > Actinomycetes > Streptomycetales > Catenulisporaceae > Actinocrinis. The sequence goes on from JBOHCW010000377.1 coordinate 7,255, forward strand.
CGATGACGACCAGCGGCACGCGGTAGGTGTTGCTCACGTGGTCCGGGCCGTTGTTGCCGTTCTGAGTGTCGTCCTCGGTGACGACGATCAGCGTGTTGTCCTTGTACGTCGGGTTGCTCATGAGCGAGCTGACGACCTGGTTCGTCGCCGCGTCGTTGCCCGCGATGTCCTGGAACGTGCCGGGGTGGTCGTTGAACAGCTCGACATAGCTGTAGGCCGGCAGCCCGTCGGCGTTGACGAAGTTCAGGTAGTCGGTGGCCGTCGTGCCGTCGGAGATGTTCTGGTTGTTGCAGGTGTACTCGTTGTAGTGGAGTTCTTCGGGGATGTTCGTGCCCGGACGGTTGACCGGCAGTACTTCGAGCTTGCCGGTCGCCGGGTTCTTCCAGTAGCCGCTGCCACTGCTGAGCATCCAGTAGAAGTCGCCGTTCATCACGAACGTGTACGGGCTGGTCCCGCCGCCGTTGCCGCCCGTCGGGGCGGTGCACGCATTGGTGCCTTCGCCGGTCGGACCGGAGTCGCCGCCGAGGAAGCGGTCGAACGCCGTGCCGGTGCCGGGGTAGGCCTGCTGCTGCGAGCTGGACGCGGACTGCGCGGAGAACAGCCACCAGTGGTTGGGACCGCTCGGCGGCTGCGTGCCGGTGCTGTACGCGTCGTCGAGACCGTAGGTCTTGGCCAGCGTGTGCAGGTTGGGCACGGAGCTGATGTGGTTCGTGCTCTCGACCGTGCCGTTACAGCCCGTCTGGACGGTCGTGGCGCAGTCGCCGAGGTAGTCGTCGAAGGTGTGGTTCTCGCGGTAGATGATCACGAAGTGCTGGAACGGCGGGAAGTAGGGGGCCAGCGGGTTGACCGCCGCGGCCGGCTGCTGGACCGCCTGGAACTGCTCGGTGCACTTGCCGGCCTCGCAGACCTTGGCCTGCTTCATCGTGGGCACGTCGCCGGTCTTGTAGTTCTTCGGCTGCGGGAACTTGGTGAACTCGGCGCCCGGCTGGGCGAAGGTGGCGCCGGTGCAGTTGTAGTCGTCGGGCTTGTAGGTCTGGTGGCGGTCGCCCTCGGGCAGGTCCTTGGCGTCCTCGGGGTCGGTGGACGGGTTCCAGTTCTTCAGGGTGCAGGACCCGATGCCCGAGGCCGGGTGGGCTCCGGCTTGGGCGGGGGCGCTGCTGACGCTTCCGATCAGCAGGCCGGCGAGCGACAGGCTCGCCAGCGTGACGGTGGGTTTCCAGCTGATTCTTGACATGGGCACTCCTCGCAGCAGGGGAGTTCGACAGTCGATCCGTGACCCGGACTCGGGCACGGCTGTTGCACGGCGCGCGTAACGGCCGCCGCAATCGCATCGTGCTGACTGGCCGCGGGCTCGGCAAGAAGTCTTGCGGGAAATTTTCAGGTTCCACTCAGGATTAACGCCGCGTTCTCATCTCATTGACTGACGTTTACATCACAAGACACTGAATTACCTGATGGATCAGCGTTCGACGTTGACAC
>JBOHCW010000378.1:0-6643 GCA_050725375.1 Actinocrinis sp.
CGCTCGGGCTGCTCGGCGCGGCGCGCCGGGTCGTCGCGGTCGAGATCGATCCGGTGCTGGCCGCCGCGCTGCCCGGCACGATCGCCGAGTACGCGCCGGACGCGGTGTCCGAGCGGCCGCGGGCGTCTGGGAACGTCGAGGCGTCCGAGTCGTCTGAGAAGGTTCAGGACGCTGACGAAATGCCTGATGCGTCTGACGTGACGTCAGACGTTAGTGCGGATGCGGTGGACGGCCGTTTCGCGCTCGTACAGGCGGACGCGCTGCGTATTACGCAGCTACCTGGGCCGCCGCCGACGGCTATGGTCGCGAACCTGCCTTACAACGTGGCCGTTCCGGTGTTGTTGCACATGCTGGAGCACTTTCCGTCGCTGGAACGCGTACTGATCATGGTGCAGGCGGAGGTCGCGGACCGGCTGGCGGCCGAGCCGGGCAGCCGGGTCTACGGCGTGCCGAGCGTGAAGGCGCGCTGGTACGCGTCGGTGCGCCGGGCCGGCTCGGTCGGCCGCACCGTGTTCTGGCCGGCCCCGCACGTCGAGTCCGGCCTGGTCGCGCTGGAGCGGCGGGAGCCGCCGACGACCGAGGCCAGCCGCCGGGAGGTGTTCGCGGTGATCGACGCGGCCTTCGCGCAGCGGCGCAAGACCCTGCGCGCCGCGCTGGGTGGCTGGGCCGGCTCGCCGGTGCGGGCGGGGGAGATCCTGCGCCGCGCCGGGGTCGATCCGGGCGCGCGCGGCGAAGCGCTGTCCGTCGACCAGTACGCTGCGATTGCCGAGACCGCGCACCGCGCCGCCGCCGACCCCGCGGGCGGGCCGGGCCAGGATGGGAGCTGACCGAGAGTGACCGCGCTGGAAGACTGGGATGACGGACCGTTCCGTCCCGAAGCGGTCACCGTCCGGGTCCCCGCGAAGATCAACCTGTCGCTGTCGGTCGGCCCGCTGCGCCCCGACGGCTTCCACGAGCTGGTCACCGTGTTCCACGCGGTCTCGCTGTACGACGAGGTGATCGCGCGCGCGGCGCGCGGCCTGTCGCTGACCGTGGAGCCGCTGCGCCGCGACTCGGACGTGGGCGGCGTGCCCGAGGACGAGCACAACCTCGCCTGGCAGGCCGCGCTGCTGCTGGCCGAGCACGCGCAGGTCGAGCCGGACGTGCGGCTGACCGTGCGCAAGGACATCCCGGTGGCCGGCGGCATGGCCGGCGGTTCGGCGGACGCGGCGGCCACGCTGGTGGCCTGCGACCATCTGTGGGGCACCGGCCTGCCGCGCGACGAACTGAACGAGCTGGCCGCGAAGCTGGGCAGCGACGTCCCGTTCGCGCTGCACGGCGGCACGGCGATCGGCACCGGCCGCGGCGAGCACGTCTCGCCGGTCCTCGCGCCGGCCGGCCTGGAGTGGGTCATCGCGGTACTCGACGCCGGCCTGTCCACCCCGAAGGTCTTCGAAGCCTGCGACCTGCTGCGCCGCCGGGACGACGTGCAGATCCCGGAGCCCGGCGTGCACCCGGACCTGATGGCCACGCTGCGCTCGGGCGACGCGGACCGTATCGGCGCCGCGCTCTACAACGACCTCCAAGCCGCCGCGATCGAGCTGCTGCCGGAGATCGGCGACCTGCTGGAGACCGGCCGCGCGGCCGGAGCGGCCGGCGCACTGGTCTCCGGTTCCGGTCCGACCACGGTCTTCTTGGTCGACGGCCCGCTCAACGCGGCCGAGGTGGAGGAGCAGCTGCGCACCAGCGGCCTGTGTCGCGCCGTCCGCCGCGCCCGCGGCCCGGTGTCCGGCGCGCAGGTGTCGAACGTTCGGTGACTGGCCGCCCTCTGAGGCGCCGCGCCGCGTTACCGCTTGGGCGGCACCTGCTGGCTGAAGCGCAGGTGGTTGCCGGCCGGGTCGCGGAAGGCGCAGTCGCGCACACCGTACGGCTGGTCGATCGGCGCCTGGACGACCTCGGCGCCTGAGGCGGCCACGTGCTCGAAGAGGGCGTCGCAGTCGTCGGTGACGAAGTTGACTGCGCGCAGCAGGCCCTTGGCCAGCAGTTCGGCCAGTGCCTGACGGTCCGCGGCGGTGTACGTCGGGTCGGCGCCGGGCGGTTCGAGCACGATGTTGACGTCCGGCTGCGCTGGCGGGCCGACCGTGACCCAGCGCATGCCCTCGTATTTGACGTCATTGCGCACTTCGAGACCGAGTACGTCCTGATAGAACGCCAGCGCCTTGTCGTGGTCGTCGACCGAGATGAAGCAGTGCGAGAACCTCACGTCCATGGCCACCACGCTACGGCCGGACGGCCGACTTCGCCCTCGGATCGCGCACCGGGCGCGTCACGATCTTGGCGTAGCAGGGTGGGATCTCGGCGCTCTCTCCGTGGTCACGGGCGCGGTACGAGCTGGGCGTCTCGCCGACCAGCTCGGTGAACCGGGAGCTGAAGGAGCCGAGCGAGGTGCAGCCGACCTCGAAGCACACCTCGGTGACGCTCAGGTCGCCGCGGCGCAGCAGTGCCTTTGCGCGCTCGACCCGGCGTGTCATGAGGTAGCTGTACGGCGTCTCGCCGTGCGCCTCGCGGAAGCTGCGGGAGAAGTGGCCAGGCGACATCAGCGCCGTGCGCGCGAGGGCGGACAGGTCGAGCGGTTGCGCGTAGTCACGGTCCATCTGGTCACGGGCCTTGCGCAGCCGGACGAGGTCTTCCAGGTTCACCGGTCCAGGATCGCACGGAGGGCTGACGGGTGCGGTCTGGCGGGAGGAGCGGTCTGACGGGAGGACCAGTCTGGCGGGAGGAGCGGTTAGTCAGGTGCGAGTGCGGTCCGCGCCTTTGATCTGCACGGTGAGGGCCGCGTGGTCCAGTAAGAAGACCTTGTCGCCGCGTCGGACTGCCTCGATGCCGGGTGGCAGGTCGGGCAGCACCGGCTCGACGGCTGCGCGGGTGCAGGCCGCTTTGAGGAGCCGGGCGAGCGCGTCCGGTTCGGGGAGGGTGGCGAGGTACCAGGCCGTGCCCGCGCCGAAGTCGTTGCGCAGGACGGCCGGGATGCCGGCAAGCGGGCCGTCGGCGTACTCGGCGACGGGGACGGCCGTGGTGGGCCTGAGCCACTCGGCCCAGCCGGACGCGGTGAAGTCGCCGAATTCGGCGCTGCGGACCGGGAACGGCTCGTCGGGCAACGGCCAGTACTCCTCGATGCGCAGGCCGAGCAGTTCGCGGAAGGGCGCCGGGTGGCCGCCGAGGCGGATGCGCTCGTCGGGGTCCGACACGCCGCAGAACGGCCCCATCACGAGGTGGCCGCCGCGCTCGACGTAGCGGACCAGGTTGGCGGCCGCGGCATCCGTGACCTGATACAGGCTCGGTGCGAGGACGAGCAGGTACGGGCCCGGATCCGCTTCGGGCCTGGCAAAGTCGGTGGTGATGTTCGCGCGCCACAGCGGGGTGTAGTACTCGCGGATCCGGTCCAGGTAACGGAATCCGCTGTGCGGCTGGTGGTCGAGTTCGACGGCGCGCCAGGCGTCCCAGTCGTGCAGGATCGCCACGTCGGCGCACACCCGGGTGCCGATCACGTCGGTGAGCGCGGCCAGTTCCGTGCCGAGTTCGCAGACCTCGCGGAAGACGCGCGAGTCAGGACCCGCATGCGGAACCATGGCGCCGTGCGTGCGCTCGGCGCCCTGTTTCGACGCGCGCCACTGGAAGTGCAGCACGCCGTCGGCGCCGCGCGCGACCGCCTGGATCGACCAGAGCCTGTTGAGCCCGGGACGCTTCGGCGTCGCGACCGGCCGCCAGCCGGCCGCGGACGGCGACTGCTCCATCAGCAGCCAGGGCGCGCCGCCGCCGAGGCCGCGGGTCAGGTCCTGGGCCATCGCGCCGTCGCGGGCCGCGTCCGGATCGTTCGGATCAGGGTACGTATCCACGGACACGAAGTCCTCGTGCCCGGCCCAGGCCCACGCGTCGGTGCCCTTGAAGAAGCCCATGAAGTTCGTGGTGACCGGCACGTCCGGGTTGTGCACGCGGACGATGTCGCGCTCCGCGATGAAGCCGTCGAGCAGCAGGTCGGAGCAGAAACGCTGGTAGTCGAGGTCCTGCGTCGGGTTGATCACGTACTGCACCTGGCGCGGCGGGATGACCTCGCCCCACGCGCTGTAGCGCTGCGACCAGAAGGCGGTGCCCCACGCCTCGTTGAGCGCGGCGAGGTCGCCGTAGCGCGCGAGCAGCCAGACGCGGAAGCGCGCGGCGCAGCGGTCGCAGTGGCAGACCGTCCCGAACTCGTTGCCGATATGCCACATCCGCAACGCGGGATGGTGCGCGTAACGCGCGGCGAGGGCGGCGCTGATCCGGTCGGCGAACTCCCGGTAGACCGGCGACGACGGACAGTACGCGTTGCGGGACCCATACGTGCGGACCGTGCCGTCAGGGTTCTGCGGCAGCGTCTCCGGCCAGCGGTGGTTGAGCCAGGGCGGCGCGGACGCGGTCGGCGTGGCCAGTGCGACGCCGATTCCATTGGCGTGCAACAGGTCCAGCGCGTCGTCGAGCCATCCGAACTCGTACTTGCCCGGTTCCGGTTCGAGGCTGGCCCAGGAGAACACCCCGACCGTGGCCAGGTTCACCCCGGCCCGGCGCATCAGGGCCATGTCCTGGTCCCACACCGCGCGCGGCCACTGTTCGGGGTTGTAGTCGCCGCCGAACAGCAGCCGGTCGGTGAACGAGATGCGGCCGTCCGTCACGGGGCTGAGGTTCACGCTCAGCCCTTGATCGCGCCGGTGAGCATGCCCTTGGCGAAGTGCTTCTGCACAAAGGGATACACGATCAGGATCGGCAGCAGCGTCAGCACGACCACGGCCATCGCGAGCGAGAGCGGCGCGGTTTGCTGGTGCACGCCGCCGAAGCCGCTGTTGGCCACGCCGGGCATCGTCATGCCCAGGTTCACGTACTCGTAGAGCACGTATTGGATCGGCCATTTCTGCTGGTCGGTCGGCATGTACAGCAGCGCGCCGAAGAAGGTGTTCCAGTAGCCGACCGCGTAGAACAGCGAGATCACGGCCGTGACGGCCTTCGAGGTCGGCAGCACGACCGAGCGCAGGATGCGCCACTCGCCGGCCCCGTCCAGCCGGGCCGCGTCGATCAGCTCCGTCGAGGTGCTGGAGAAGAACGAGCGCAGCACCAGGATGTTGAACACGCTGACCGCGTTGGGCAGGATCAGCGCCCAGTACTGGTCGTAGCCGCCCAGTTCGCTGACCACGATGAAGGTCGGGATCAGGCCGCCGCTGACGAACATCGTGACGATCAGCAGCATCAGGATCGGCCGGTGCGCGTACGAGCGGTGCCGCGAGAGGCCGTAGGCGCAGAGCACTGAGACGACCATCGAGATCGCGGTGCCCACGACGGTGATCCCGAGGGTGACCTCCAGCGCGCGGGTGACCGTGCTGTTCTCGAACACCTGCCGGTACGCGTCGAGGGTGAGCCCGTGCGGCACCAGCACCAGGCCGCCGGCCTGGTTGATCGAGCCCTGCGTCGACAGGCTGGTGATCACGATGCAGTACAGCGGCACCAGCACGACCGCCATCACGACGATCAGCACCGTGCCCTTGCCGATCTGCCCGGCGGTGGTCGGCGGCTCCTCCCAGACCGGGCGGCCCTTGGCCCGGCGGCGCGGCGGCGCGGCGGCCAGGGCCCTGGGGCCGAGCGCGCCCTCGATTCCCATCTCGGTCATTTGCGGTACAACCCGTCCTCACCGAAGGCGTGCGCGAGCCGGTTGGCCCCGTAGATCAGCAGTAGCGAGATGACGCTCTTGAACAGCCCGGCCGCGGCGCCGTAGCCGTAGTTCTGGGTGCCGATGCCGTAGTAGAACGCGAAGGTGTCCAGCACGTCCGCGGCCTCGTGGCCGACCGCGTCGCGCTGGATCAGCATCTGCTCGAAGCCGACGGTCAGCGCGTTGCCGAGGCGCAGCACCAGCATCAGCACGATGACGCCGCGCATGCCCGGCAGCGTGATGTGCCACATCCGGCGCCAGGGTCCCGCGCCGTCGGCGGCGGCGGCCTCGTACAGCGCCGGGTCGATGGCGGCCAGCGCGGCCAGGAACACGATCAGGCCCCAGCCGGCCTCCTTCCACACCGCCTGCGAGGTGACCAGCAGCTTGAACGTGCCCGGGTCGGTCATCACGTTCCACGGGGTGATCCCGTGGTGGATCAGGAAGGTGTCGAGCAGTCCGGCGCCGCCGAGCATCTGCAGGAAGATCGAGACGACCAGCACCCAGGAGAAGAAGTGCGGCAGGTATACGACCGCTGAAACCACGGCCCTGATCTTGTCGCTGACCACGGTGTTGAGCAGCAGCGCCAGCGCGATCGGGACCGGGAAGTACAGCAGCAGCTGGACCGCGCTGATCAGCAGCGTGTTCTGCACCGCCTGCCAGAACGCCGGGTCGGCGAACAGCTGGGTGAAGTTGTCGAGGCCGATGAACTGGCTGTGCAGCACGCCGACCAGCGGATCGTAGAACTCGAACGCGGTGACCACGCCGAACATCGGCAGGTAGTTGAAGACGAGCACCAGCGCGACGGCCGGGATCGTCATCAGTATCAGCGTCCTGTCGCGGCGCAGCCTGATCCGCCAGCCGAGCCCGCGGTTCGCGCGCGGCGCGAAGTCCCCGGACGCGTCCGTCGACGCGCCGGCCGGGCCCAGCGCGGTC
>JBOHCW010000379.1:0-5170 GCA_050725375.1 Actinocrinis sp.
CGGCAGGCGTCCCGATCCGCGACTTCGCCTCGCCCGCAGGCGGCGCGACGGCCGCCGCGCAGTTGTCCGCCGCCGTCACCGCCGCGCAGGCGACCTCGGCCGGACGTGCCCGGGTCGCCCTGGCCGGCGCGCTGCTCAACGAGACCGACTGGGCGCCGGGCGACGCGCCGCCCGCCCCGCACGACTACGCCGGCCAGGAGGCGCAGGAAGCGAGCTGGATGACCACCGGCGGCCAGCTGACCTTCATCGAGTTCGGCCGCTATTACATCGAGCTGGCCGAGGGCGGCGACAGTGGCTGGAACGCAGGGGTCGACTACGGCAGGCTGGTCCGCGAGTCGGTCCACTACAACCAGGTCAGAGCCCTGTACCAGGCGGCGGGTCTGGATCTCGACGCGGACCTGGACACGCTGACTGCGAACGCGCACTACACTCCGGAGCCCGGTTCGCTGGGATCGACGCGGGCTACTTCCACCAACACCGGCGACTTGGCGGTGCCGCTGCTCGACATCCACACCACCGCTGACCAGCTCGTGCCGGTCGAACAGGAAAGCGCATTCGCCCACAAGGTGCGCGAAGCCGGCAAGAGCGCGCTGCTGCGTCAGGCCTACGTCGCCGCCCAGGGACACTGCAACTTCACCAACTCCGAAGTCGTCGCCGCGCTCGACACGGTGGACCGCCGGGTGACCACGGGCCACTGGGGCGACAGCGCCAGCGCCGCCGACCTGCAGGCCGCCGCCACCGCTCTGAACCTCGACGGCGCCGCGTTCACCGACTTCCGGCCCGGCGACCTGGTCGTCCAGAACCCCCGCCGCAACTGCGAGCCCGGGCGAGGTGGACACGCGGGGGTGTAGGCGTATCTCGGGGGAGCGGAGGGCTCCGGCCGGGGAGATGTCCTCCGCGACGACCAGCCGTCCCCCGCTCGCCGAGACGGTGTTCGAGGACGTGGAACGCCATTGTCACCGTTCCGTGTGCCCGCTTCCGCACGATCCTGCGCCTCCGCCTCGACCACCGAGGGGGCCGCCGGCACGTCGCAGTCTCTTGAACGCGGCCTGATGATCCTTTCCTCGTTCACCGAGTCGCGTCACGTCCGCCGCGCCGCCGCGCGGACTCTCGCCGAGAACTACACCGGTCTGCCCTGGTCCACTTCGGCCGACTCGACCGTGTCCGGGTCGGGGTGCAGGGCGTAGGCACAGGCGGTCAGGTGCTCGGCGAGCGTCTTGCGGGTCTCCTCGTCGAACGCGGCGAGCATCACGTTCTCGATCCCGTCCAGCGCACGGTCGCACCGCCGCAGCGTGGCCGACCCCGCGCGGGTGAGGCCGACCCGCAGCACCCGGCCGCCGCGCGGATCCGGCCGGCGCCGCACCAGCCCGCGCCGCTCCAGATCTCGGATGACCAGGTTCATCGCCTGCGGCGTCACGAACGCGATGCGGGCCAACTGCGCCGAGGACGGACCGTCGCGCAGCCGCAGCTCGCTCAACGCCATGTATTCGGTGGTCGTCACATCGTGCCGGGCCAGCGCCTCGTCCAGCCTGGCCCGGATGCGCCGCTCCAGCCGGAAGACCAGGTAGCTCAGCCGCGGCGCCTCGGGCGCGGATCGAGGCACGGCGGCCGCGCGGGAAGATCTCACGGGAGAACGATACCGCCGCGCCGCCGGCTCCCCGGGGTGTAAGTTTCCTTATCCGATATCAAGTTACTTGATAACAGGAAACTTGATAACCAGCGCCGAAGCGCCTCGTCACGCGATGGTGACCGGACATTCGCCGCCGCGCTGTTGACGGTACCCCGGTCCGGCAACACTCTTCCCGCGTCATGTGTCGGCGTGTCCGAATACGCGGTCGGCATCCGGGCCGTGCGCGGTCCGGTACTCGTACGAAGGAGGAGCGATGAGACGCATCACCAAGGCGCTCGCCGCCGTCGGCGCGGCGGCGGTGTTCACGGCCTTGACCTTCGCCACCGGGCTGGCACCGCGCGCCGCGGCGGCGGGCCTGGTGCAGGTCACGAACTTCGGCGCCAACCCGGGCGGCGCACAGATGTACGTCTACGTGCCGGCCGGCGTGCAGGCCCACCCCCCGATCCTGCTGGCCCTGCACGGCTGTGGCGGATCGGGACCCGGCTTCTACTCGGGCAGCGAGTTCGCCTCGCTGGCCGGCCAGTACGGCTTCGTCGTCATCTACCCGTCCGCGACGCAGTCGGCCGGGTTCGGCAACTGCTGGGACACCTGGTCGGCCGCGGCCAAGATACGCGGCGGCGGCAGCGACCCGGTCTCGCTCGACTCCATGATCACCTACGCCGAGCAGCACTACAACGGCGACCCGAACCGGGTCTACGTCACCGGTTCCTCGTCCGGCGGCATGATGACCGACGAGATGCTCACCCTCTACCCCGACGTGTTCAAGGCCGGCGCCGCCTACATGGGCGTGCCGTTCGACTGCTTCGCCAACGCCGCCGACTACCCGCCGGGCTCCAGCAAGTGCACCAGCGGAACCCTGACACGCACCCCGCAGCAGTGGGGCGACGAGGTGCGCGCGGCCTATCCCGGCTACAACGGTCCGCGTCCGCCGATCCAGCTGTGGCACGGCAACGCCGACCCGCTCGTGCCGTACCAGCTGCTCGGCGAGGACATCAAGCAGTGGACGAACGTCTTCGGGCTCAGCCAGACCCCGACCTCCACGGACACCCCGGTCTCCGGCTGGACGCGCTGGCGCTACGCCGACGCTTCCGGCAAGGTCGACGTCGAGGCGTACACCATCCAGGGCGCCGGCCATGTGCTGCCCGAGACCGGCATGGCCGCCTACGCCATCCACTTCTTCGGTCTCGACGGCACGAGCAGTCCGTCACCGAGCGTCAGTGCCAGTGCCAGTGCCAGCGCCAGCGCGAGTCCGAGTCCGAGCCCGAGTGCCAGCGCCTCGCCGTCCCCGAGCCCTTCGGGCACCGGCACGCCAGGAGCATGCAAGGTGGCTGACACGGTCAACGCCTGGCCGGGCGGCATGACCGAAAACGTCACCGTCACCAACACCGGTACGAGTGCCGTCAACGGCTGGAGCCTCGCGTTCACCCTCCCCGGCGGCCAGATCGTCACGAACGCCTGGAGCGCCACGATCAGTCCGTCCAGCGGCGCGGTCACCGCGAAGAACGTCAGCTACGACGCCGCGATCGCGCCCGGAGGCAACACCAACTTCGGATTCCAGGGCACCCAGACCGGCAACGCCGCGGCGCCCACCGCGTTCACGCTCAACGGAGTCAGCTGCTCAACCACGTAGACATACACACCCAGTACTGTGGCGCCATGGCATCGTCGCCCGCGCCCGCCTCGGCCGCCGAGCGGCTGCTCGCGGTGCTGGCCGCGTTCGACCGGTCCGCGCCCACGCTCTCGCTCACCGAGATCAGCCGACGAGCCGGCCTCACGCTGCCCACAGCGCACCGGCTCGTCGGCCTGCTCACGGCATGGGGTGCGCTGGAGCGAGACGCCACAGGCGTCTATCGCATCGGGCTGCGGCTCTGGGAACTCGGCGCGCTGGCTCCGCGCGCGGTGCCGTTGCGCGAGGCCGCGATGCCGTATCTGGAGGATCTGTACGAGGCCACGCACGAGAACGTGCAACTCGCGGTGCGCGACGGGATGGAAGTCGTTTACATCGAGCGCATTTCGAGCCGGTCGGCGGTGAACGTGCTGGCGCGCGTCGGCGCGCACTGGCCGCTGCACGCCACCGGTGTCGGGTTGGTGCTGCTCGCGCACAGCGATCCCGCCGTTCAGGAGGATTACCTGGCCTGCGAGCAGCTGGAAGCGTTCACGCCGTTCACGATCGCCGATCCGGCGGCGCTGCGCCGGATGCTGGCGGAGGTGCGCCACGGCGGCTTCGCGGTGAGCGACCGTCAGATCACTGACGACGCGCTCTCGGTCGCGGCCCCGGTCCGCGACGCGCGCGGCGAGGTGGTCGCGGCGGTGTCGATCGTCGTGCCCAGCGCCGGCGCGCGTCCCGGTGCCCTCGCGCCGACCGTGCGCCTCGCCGGCCTCGGCATTTCCCGCGCGCTCGGTTGGACTTCCGCCTGACGGAAGTCGTGTTGTGTCCGATCGCGGCCCTTGCGACGCTGCCGTTGTCCGCCTGCGCATCTGTCCGTCGCCGTCGGCCCTCGTACACCGGAGTACTCATGGCCACCGCATTCGCACGCAACCAGTGGTACGTCACCGCCTACGCCGCCGAGGTCGGGCGCGATCTGCTCGCCCGCACCGTGTTGGGCGAACCCGTCGTCCTGTACCGCACCGAGGAGGACGGCAGTGTCGTCGCGCTTTCCGACCGCTGCGTCCATCGGCACTTCCCGCTCTCGGCCAGCCGGCTCGACGGCGACCGTATCGTGTGTGGCTATCACGGCTTCACCTACGACACGACCGGCGCCTGCGTGTACGTCCCCGGCCAGCAGCGCATCCCGCGAACCGCGCGGGTGGCCGCCTATCCGGTAGCGGAACTCGACTCGCTGGTGTGGGTGTGGATCGGTGACCCGGACCTGGCCGACGAGAAGCTGATTCCGCGCGCCCCGCACCTCACCGAGATGGTCACCGTGCGCGGCATGGAGCCGATCGACTGCGACTACGGGTTGCTCGTCGACAACCTGCTCGACCTTTCGCACGAGACCTACCTGCACGGGGGCTACATCGGCACTCCAGAGGTCGCCGACACCCCGATCAGCACCGAGGCCGACGAAGCCGCGGGCGTGGTGCGTGTCTCGCGGCACATGGCGGACGCCGCCTGCCCGCCCTTCTACGCACGCTCCACGGGCATCGAGGGCCGAATAACGCGCCTGCAGGACATTGAATACTTCGCGCCGTGCCTGTACCTGCTGCACAGCCGGATCACGCCGGTCGGCCGAACCGAGCCGGTGTTCCGCACCGAGATCACTTACGCGATCACGCCGTCGGCTCCGGGCACGGTCTACGACTTCTGGGCCGTATCGCGCGACTTCGCCCGCGAGGACGAGGAGGTGAGCACGTTCCTGCACGATTTCAACCGCACGGTCGTGATGCAGGACGTCGACGCGCTGAACCTCCTCCAGCGGGCCCTCGACAGTGAACCGGCCGGTTACCAGGAGTTGAGCATCAACATCGACACCGGTGGGCTGGCCGCGCGCCGGATCCTCGCTCGGCTCGCCGCGGCATGAGCGGCGCGGCCCCGGGATC
>JBOHCW010000380.1:0-3665 GCA_050725375.1 Actinocrinis sp.
GGTCAGCGTCCTGCGCACCGCGCGCAAGGACTCCGAGGCCGACCTGCTGTTCGCGGCCCTGGGCCGCGGCGCGCCGCGCCAGGTCTGCGCCGCGGTGGTCTCGCTGGCGCAGTCCGGCCGCGGCCGGGACGCCGCGAGCCTGCTGGACAGTTTCGCCGCGCAGGCCCCGCCCGACGAGGCGGTCGAGGCGATGTCGCTGCTGGCCGAGACCCGCGAGGGCGCCCAGTCGGCCGGCGAGCTGCTGATCACCGCGCTGTCCACCCGCACCGATCCGGCGACGGTGCTCACCACGCTGCGCCGCGTGCGCTCCTCCGACCAGACGGACCGCTACCTGGAGCACCTGGGCGCCACCATGGCGCCGGCCGACCTGGTGGCGATCGCCTCGAACCTGGCCACCCGGGGCTGCGACGCGGAGGCGGACCTGATGCTCACCCGCGCGGCGAACCGTGCCGACTTCATGGAGCTGCGCACTGCCTTCCACGACGCGGGCCGCCACGCGCAGGCGTACCACCTGACCGAACGCCGCGGCGAGTACTGACGCAGCGACGAATACGAGGGCTGAGGTGGTGCACCCAGTGCACCACGGTCCAGCTCACAGTGCACCACGGCCCGGCGCGGATGTTGGGCGTCGGCGGTGTTCGGCGAACGACGGCCTCGGTGTCTCAGGCGGTCTCAGTACGCCTCAGGGTGCTGTAGCGCTCGAAGGGGCCGCGCGTGGGCGGCGGCGGCGTGTGCGGTGGCGAACCCGGCGAGGGCGGTGACGGTCGCGGCGGCCTCGGCGATCGCGGTCGCGGTCTTCTCCGGAAACCACAGCGGCTCGTACATGTTCGGCAGCGGACCGAGATTGCCGACGTTCGCGTACCGGTACAGCAGGATCCCGCCGAGCGCGCTGGCCGCGACCAGGAACGCGAACGCCCACACGGCGCGGCGCGCGGTGAGCAGCACGAGCAGGGCGGCCAGCGCCGAGGCGCCCGCCTCGGCCCGGAACAGGTCGCCCTGGCTGATGCTGTGCCGCACCGGGTCATAGGTCGCGGCCAGATCGGCGTGAATGTACGCGTCGACGGCCAGTCCGGCCGCGGTCAGTAGCCGCAGCGTCCAGAGCGTTACGCCCGTCATGCCCCTCACCACCATGCCCCTCACCACCCGTCACTCTCACGAGCAATAACGTGACGACGCGTCGCCGGGTTCAGTCGGGTTCGTCGGCGAGTGCGCCACACCGGCTCGGCTCGGGACCGGGATTCGGGTGGTGGCGGGCCGGTAAGGGACGCCGCCCGCGTCTCCGGAAGACCATCCGGGACGCGGGCGGGCGCGTTGTACTGCTGAGTTACTGCCTCGGTGGTCCGGAATTCCTGCTCCGGGCCACACCATCCGGTCATTACAGACGCGATCCTTCGCCATCCGGATGCAACGGCCCGATAACGTGGTCATCGTGGCGGCGCAACGGCACGTCAGGGGCGTGCGCTTCGCTCGTCGTCGGCGGGGCCGTGGACGTGCGGCACGCGGAGCATCGGGTTGAGAGTACGATCGGCCGGTGTCCGAGGTGATCGAGACCGCGCCCGGTTGGCTCGCCGCTGGTGAGCTGGAACTGGCACGCGCGCAGATGCCGATTCTGTACGTCGAGGCCGTGCCGGTGCGCGTGGACGACTGCGGGGAGGTCACCAGTGTCGGCCTCCTGTTACGCATAGCGCCCGACGGCACGGTAAGCCGCACCCTCGTGTCGGGGCGTGTGCTGTACCACGAGCGGGTGCGTGACGCGCTGTTGCGGCACCTGGAGAAGGATCTCGGCCCCGTCGCGCTGCCGAGGATTCCCAGTTCGCTGCAGCCGTTCACGGTCGCCGAGTACTTCCCGACGCACGGCATATCGCCCTATCACGACCCGCGCCAACACGCGGTGGCGCTGGCGTACGTCGTGCCGGTCTCGGGCGACTGCCGGCCGCGGCAGGACGCGCTGGACCTGGTGTGGTTCAGCCCGCGGGAGGCCGCGTCGGAGATGGTGCAGCAGGACATGCCCGGTGGTCAGGGCACGCTGCTCAAGCAGGCGTTAGCTCACGTCGGCGCCCTGATGTAGTGCGCTGCCCGCTGGGGCGGCCGCGACGGCCGCATCGGGATTCCGGTCAGGACGCGCGGGAGAGCGAGTCGCCGCCGGGGGCGGCGAAGCAGTTCGCGAACTGTCCGCGGTGGAAGACCAGCGGCGCGGCCTCGCGCATGATCGCCAGGTCGTGGACCCGGCCGAGCACGATCGTGTGGTCGCCGGCCGGGTATTCGGCCTCGACGGCGCAGTCGATCCAGGCGACCGAGCCGCCGATCACTGGCGAGCCGTTCGGCGACAGGCGCCAGGGCGTGCCCTGGAAGCGGTCGACGCCGGACGCGGCGAACTTGGCGCACAGCCCGCGCTGGTCGTAGGCCAGGATGTTGACGCAGAACCGGCCGGTGGACAGGATGCGCGCCCGGCTGGCCGACTCGCGGGTGGCCGCGAAGGAGATCAGCGGCGGGTCCAGGGACAGCGACGTGAAGGTCTGGCAGGTGAAGCCGACCGGGGTCGGGCCGTCCAGCGTGGTGATCACCGTCACGCCGGTCGCGAAGTTGCCCATCACGGAGCGGAATTCGGCCGAGGCGGCGCGCTCGTCTCGCTGTCCGGGAACGGGGTCGGGCGAGTGGCCGGCGTTCGGACGGGCGTGGCGGCCGCTCATCGCGGACACGGCGGACGGGGACTGTCCGTAGCCGTCGGCGTAGAACTCGTCGCCCTGCACGTCGTCACGATAACGATCGTCGCGGTAGCGGACGTCGCTGCGTGATGTGTCCCAGGGCGAGAAGTCACCGACGTCAGTGGTGTCAATGTAGGTGTCGCCGTATGCCGCACCGTATGCGGCGACCTCGGCTATGCCGTCGCCGTTCGGGCCGGGCGCCGCGCGCCACACCATGCGTCCTCCAAAAATCGCCCTGCGCGCCGCCGGGCGGCCTTGAGTCGGGCGGCACTGCATAGGCAAGGCTCACCTTACTGGATGCCGGGGCCCGGGCGGCAGTCCTGACGGTGTGATCGTCCGCACGCTCTCACGCTGTGCGCTGTCACGTTCTCACACTGGGCTGGGTGCCGTTCCGGCTGTCGAACCCGGTCCTAGCGCGGCTCTAGCGTGCGTCCGGACAGTTCTGCCCGTGACCGCACCAGCGAAACTGGCCTCTCCGAGTGCGCCGTCGGCACCGCCGGCGAAGGCTCCCGACGTCCGGATCAACCCGTGGCTGCGCCGATATCATCCCGCGCCGTCGGCCGCGGTGCGGCTGCTGTACTTCCCGCACGCCGGATCTTCGGCGAGCGCGTGCCTCCGGTTGTCCGCCGCGCTGCCTCCGCACGGCGAGGTCCTGGGGGTGCAGTATCCCGGGCGCCAGGATCGTTTCGCAGAACCGCCTCTTCCGACCGTCGATGCACTTGCGGCCGCCGTCCACCACTCGCTCGCGGACCTCGACGACGGGCGGCCGCTCGCGTTCTTCGGCCACAGCATGGGCGCGATCGTGGCGTACGAGGTGGCGCGGCGGATGGCCGCCGAGGGCGCCGCGCCGACGCGGCTGATCGTCTCCGGTCGTCGCGCGCCGCACGTCGTTCGGGACGACCACGTGCACAAGGGCGGCGACGCGGCGCTGATAGCGCAATTGCGCAAGCTGTCCGGTAC